>DATFXS010000349.1:0-3307 GCA_035315605.1 Polyangia bacterium | reverse complement strand
AACGCCGACAGCGGCGAGCCGATCGTCGGCAGGTTGCCGCCGTTCGCGCCGCCGTAGAACTGCGAGATGCCGCCGTTGTCGCTGGTGTTGGCGCCGAGGAGCAGCGAGGAGATCGGACGGTTGATGCCGGCGGAGACCAGGTTGTTGGCGATGAACTGGTCGACGGAGATCTTCACCACGTTGGCGCCGTAGTAACCGAACCCCTGGCCGGTCAGGCTGTCCGAGGCGCCGTGCCCGTCGTTCGGGTTGCCGCTCGGCATCCCCTCGACCAGCACGATGTTGCTGGCCACCGCCGACAGCGGCTGGGTCATCATGCTCCAGCTGGTGATGCTCTCGCCCGAAACCGTGGGCGTCCAGAGCGGCGGATAGGTCCCCATCGTCGCGAAGATCAGGACGCGCTTCGACTGGTTGCTGGCGGCGGCGGCCTTCCGGCGCAGCCCCATGTTGATGAAGGGCGCCAGCAAAAGACCGGCGCCGACGCTGCCCACGAACTGTCTGCGACTAGGCATGGTTATTGGTCCTGCACGCGGGTCGTGAAGTTCGGAGAATGGATGATGGCCATCAAGACGCTCTTCAGCCCGAACCCGTTGGTCTTCGCCTCGTTGTAGATCCCGTCGTAGGTGCAGGCGTCCTGGCTCCAGGTGCTGGCCCCGTACGTGTAGTAGGTCCAGTAGCGCTGCATGCAGCGGACGGCGTCGTCGCTGCCAGCCAGGTAAGCGGACAGGCTGCCGGTCCCGGTCAGCCCGTTCACGTTCACGTCCTTCATCTGCGGATCGCTGTAGATGATGGCGCTGTCGTCGACGGCGAAGCCGTTGTCCATCGTCCGGTAGCGTCCCCACCCGTCGTAGCTCTCGAACGCGAACCCGATCCAGTCCATCAGGTTGTGGCAGCCGGCGCAGCCGCCCTGCTCGTGCTCGTTGATGAAGTGGTCGCGCGTCGACTCCGGCGACGACGACGGCATGAAGGTCGTGTTCAGGCCGGGCGGCGGCGGGCTGATGTCCTGGCAGAGCATGCGCGACCGGACCATGTGCCCCCGCTGCGTGGGCGAGTCCGTGTCCGGACGGGCATAGCCGTTCAGGATCGTTCCGGTCGCGAGCAGGCCGGGATCGCGCGCCAGGCCGGCGTACTTCACGGAGGTGAACGATGTGCTGAGGCCGGTGGTCGGCAATCCGTAGAAGGTGGCCAGGTCCTTGTTCAGGAACGAGTGGTCCGCGGTCAGCACGGAGCCGAAGCTGCTGTCCCCGTTGAACGCCTCCATGATCAGACTCTGCGACTCCGTCGCCATCTCGTTCTGGACGGTGGTTGCGATCTGATAAATCGTGTTGTCCTTCGCCGTCGTGAACAGGCGCGGCAGACCGAGCCACCCGTTCATGAAGCCCATGACGGCGGTCGAGTTGGTGGCGGCGCTGGCGGCGAGCAGGCGCGTCGCCTGCGCGTCGATCATCGCCGACATCGTCATGCTGCCCGAGTTGACCGAATCGGCGGCGGTCAGCAGCGTGCTGTCGGGCGTGGTCCCGGTCAGCGTGTAGGCGAGCTCGGTCGCGACCTCGTACGCGTTCAGGTTGAAGGTGCCGCCGCTCTGGGCGCCGAGCTCGCTGCGATAGAGGAAGTACGGCGACTGCAGCATCGCGGAGATGACGACCTGAGCGCCGTCCGCGTTCGAGGTGCCCGACATGAACAGCTTGGTGTACGACGTGACGCGCGCGTCGCTGGTCGCGAGCGTGGTGCGGAACGCGAGGCGCCCGAACGCCTGGACGAACTGGGTCGCGCAGGTGGCGGCCGGCGCTCCGGTCGTCGTGGCGGCGCAGCTGGCGAACTGCGCGAGCTTGCCGGCGGAGGCCGCCCAGGTCGCGACCGCTTCGGCGTTGTCCTCGAGCTGCGAGGCGTTGAGGTCCTGCACGAGCAGCGAGTTCGCGTCCACGGAGAAGCCGAGGTTCGTCGGATCGTTGAACACCGTGGTGATCGGCGCGGCCCCGGCGGTGTCTCCGAAGATCGACCGGATGCTGGCCGTGAACTCGGGCCCCGTCAGCCGCCACATCTTGCGCGGGCCGGGCGTGCCGGCGGTGGTGCACGGCAGAGGATCGGTCAGGGCGCTCTTGGGCGGCATGACCGTGGGGCCACTGCCCCCCGTGCCTGTCGCCGAGCCGCCCGTCCCCGTGTCGCCCGCGGTCCCCGGCCCGCCGTTGCCGGCCGTTCCCGGACCGCCATTGCCGGCAGATCCCGGGCCGCCGTTACCGGCAGTTCCCGAACCATTACCAGCAGTTCCGGTGTTCCCTCCGGTTCCCGAGATCGGGGCGCCTTGGCCGGCACAGCCCACCGCCATCACCATCGCGGCCAGGGCCACAAGACAGGGGCGCAGCATAAGACCTCCTGGGGGTGGGGCTTAAGGGGAGGCGGAAGCGTGGATGAGTTTAGTTGCGCAGAGCGGGGCCGTCAATCATGGAAGCCCAGCAGGCAGGACCCCACACCCCCCGCTTTGTCATGTCGGATCCGGGCCCGAACCTTCAATCCCCGCCGACGACGGGCTCGAACGCCCACAGACCCGCGGTGACGAACAGAATGTCGAGAGCAAATAGGAACTTGGTCCAGAAGGCCGCGCCTTCCAGATCGGGCGCGGAGAGGTCGAGGAGCTGGGCGGTCCCGCGCGCTCCGGCGATCACGATCGGAACGATGATCGGGTAGAGCAGCGTCGCCAGCAGCGCGTCGCGGCCGCGCGCCCGCAGCAGCGCCGCCGAGAACACGCAGCCGGCCGCGGCGAAGCCGACCGTGCCCAGCGCCAGCAGCAGCACGACGCGCAAAAGAAGGATGTCCATGCGCGTGGCGAACAGAATCACGCACAGGCCGGTCAGCACCGTCTCCGTCACCAGCATCAGGACCACGGTGGCGGCCAGCTTGCCGATGTAGACGGCGCCGCGCGGGGCGGGCGCGAGCAGCAGCGATCGGATCGCCTCGCCCTCGCGCTCGCGGTCGAACGCGCGCGACAGCGCGACCGTGCCCGAAACGACGACCGCGACCCACAGGATGCCGGCCACGACCGGCGCGGGCGGCCGCGCGCCCTCGACCACGAACGCGAAGCTGAAGATCAGAACGACGACGACGGCCAGGAACGTCATCGTGGCGAACACCTCGCGGCTGCGCCATTCGATGCGCAGGTCCTTGGCGGCGATGTGCAGCGCCTGTCGGAGAAACCCCGGGGCGGGCGCGGGTGCGGGATCAGCCACCGGTCGCCTCCCGGTAAAGGCCGCGCAAGGTGTCGGGCGGGAAGCCGCCGGGGCGCGCCTCGTCCCGGACGACGCGCCCGCGCCGC
>DATFXS010000348.1:0-8784 GCA_035315605.1 Polyangia bacterium | reverse complement strand
ATGATGTTCGATCGTCTGTTCGGCCGGCGCTGGCTCGTGCTGTCGATCTACGCCGCCATCGCGCCCGTGGCGATCTGGCTGTGCACGCGGATCCGCCTCGACAGCAACCTCCTGAACCTGCTGCCGCCCGACATCCCGGCGGTCAAGACGGTGCGCAAGCTGGAGTCGTGGTCGGGCGGCGGCGCGCTGCAGTTCATGTACCTCGGCCTGGTGCGCGACGACCGCACCACCCTCCCCGACCTGAAACGGTTCGCCGAGGCGATCGGTAAGGAACTGGACAAGAGCCGGTGGATCAAGACGCCGGTCTCGGTCGGCGTCGACGTGAGCGCGATCCGGCGGGCGGCGCCGCTGTTTCTCGATCCGGCCGACCTCGGAACGCTCGGCGCCAGGCTCGACACGCAGGTGACCGCCTTGCGCAAGCAGCGCACCGGATTCTTCGTGGACCTGGAAGACACGCCGGCGCCGCTGCAGCTCGACGACATGCTGCCCAAGTACCAGCGGCGTTTCCAGTGGGGCAGCGCCCCCGGCGGCGGGCAGGAGACGCCGTCCGCGATCCTGGCCCGCGTCCGCGCCAAGACCAGCCCGGACGGCACGCACCTTTATTACCTGTCGCCCGACGACAAGATGCTGACCTTCTTCTTCAACCCGGTGTTCCCGCCCGATCAGCTGGCGCACTATCCCGAGCTGGTCGTCGACGTCGACCGCGCCATCGCCGCCGCGCGCGCTGCCGTGCCGGGCGCCGTCCCGGTCGCCATCTACAAGGGCGGCGCCTATCCGTTGCAGTGGGACCAGCGCGACACGACGTTGCGCGACGCGATCCGCTCGACGTTCTGGGCGGGGCTGATCATCCTGTGCATCGACCTTCTGACCGTGCGCCGCCCGCGCTCGACGCTGATGGTCTACCTGAGCCTCGCCACCGGCCTCTGCGTCACGTTCGCGATTTCGTACCTCGTGATCGGCACCGTCAACGTGATCACGGCGTTCCTGCTGGCGATCCTGGCCGGGCTGGGCGTCGACTTCGGCTACTACTTCTCGACGCGCTTCAACCTGTTCGCGCGCGCCGGCCTGTCGCGCGACGCGGCCGTGCGCGAGGCCTGGACGCAGACCGCGGTCCCGGCGGCGATGGGGGCGCTGACGACGATGGCGGTGATGGTGATCCTCGCGTTCGGGCGCTTCCGCGGCTTCGCCGAGCTCGGGATCATCTGCTCCATCGGGATCGTCGCGATCTACGTCGCGATGTACACGCTCTGCCCGGCGCTGTTTCTCTTCTTCGCCCAGGGGGGCCGCGGCGACGTCAGCGTCCACGAGGCGCGCGCGATCGTCGGCCGCGCCGATCTCGATCCGGCCCCCCGCCGGCGCGGGCGCCTCGCCTGGCTGAATCCGGCCGGCCGGGGCGCGCCGTTCGTGCTGGCCGCCGCCGGGCTGGTGACGATCGCCCTCGGGCTGTCGGCCCGCCACGTGCGCTTCGCCTACACGGGCGAGGAGCTGACCGTCAAGAACCAGAAGTCGCTGGAGATCGATCGGATGATCCTCGCCCACTACGGCGAGAACGTCGACCAGACCATCACGCTCGCCGACACCGAGGAGCGCGCGCGCCGCATTCACGACTACTTCCAGCAGCACTTCGGCGACTTCAAGAGCATCGCCCGCTACGAGTCGGCCTTCACCTACGCGGCGCCGGTCGACCGCCAGAGCGCCGCGCTCGGCGCGATGGGTCCGCTGCGCCACGCGCTCGAACGGCTGCCGAAACGCGACGCCGATCCCGATCTGCAGTTCGCGTTCTCACAGGCGCCGGCGCTGGCCGACGCCGCGCCGATCACCGTCGACGGGCTGCCCGAGTACCTGAAGGCGATCTATCTCGGGCGCGACGCCTCGGGACGGACGGTCGGCTACTTCGGGCATATCGTCGCGAAGCATTGGCTCTGGGACCTCGACGAGCTGAATCGCTTCGTGAACGAAGTCGAGTCGCTGAAGGTCGACGGCCAGCCGGTCGAGACGACGGGCCGCGCGCAGATCTTCATGCGCGTCATCCAGATCGTGCAGCACGAGGCGATGCTCTTCTCGATCATCGGCGCGGTGGTGATCCTGGCGATGTTCTGGATCCAGGCGCGCCGGCTCCGCTTCGCCCTGCTGTGCATGCTGCCGCTCGTCGTCGGGATCGTCTGGACGCTCGGCTGCCTTCCGCACATCGGCGCCAGCGGGCTTTACCTGTCGTTCATGAACCTGGTGGTCCTCCCGATCCTGGTCGGCCTGGGTGTCGCGTTCGGCGTGCACGTCGTCTACAACTACCGTCTCTACGGCTCGGCCGAGCGCGCATTGCGCGTGACATTGCGCCCCGTGATGGGCAGCGCCGCGAGCGCGCTCGTCGGCTGGGCCTCGCTGCTGCTGGCGTCGATGATCGGCATGCAGGGGATCGGCTGGCTCGCCACCCTCGGGATGCTCTGGGTGACCGTCGCGTCGATCGTCGTGCTGCCCGCCGTCCTGGCGCTGCTCGATCGCCTCGGCTGGATCAGGCCGGACCGCACGCTGCCGAACCCGTGAGCCGATTCGCGCCCCTCGGGTATCCAACCCAGGTGTAAGCGCTGTCGCACAAAAGCGGTTGCACGCACCGAGAGAAGAGCAGCGACCATGACGCGATCTGCGGTCTTGTCGGTCTTTCCGATTGTGGGGTTGGCACTGATGGTGGTGGCGGGGCCGGCCTGCTCCAGCAACAGCGCCGCGAACAGCCAGGGCAGCGCCGGAAACGGCGCAGCGGGTCACGGGACGGGCGGGGCTGGCGGAACCACCGGCGCCGGCGGAGCCGGCGGGATCGCGACCGGCGGCGGCAGCGGCGGCACATGTCCCATCTACCAGGCGATGTGCGGCGGCACGTGCATGCCGGTCGCGAACGATCCGAACAATTGCGGGAGCTGCGGAAACAAGTGCGCGGCTGGGCAGGTCTGCATCGGCGGCGGCTGCTCGGGCTCGTGCCTGCCGGGGGCCGGCCAGACCGCGTGCGCCGGCCAGTGCGTCGACACCGGCAGCGACAACAACAATTGCGGAAGCTGCGGGCACGTCTGCGGGGCGAACCAGGGGTGCGTCGGCGGCGGCTGCGTCGCCGCGCGCGTCTTCCCGCCCCCCGCAACCTGTACGGGCGGCGGTCCCTCGCCCACCGTCGGCGCCGGCAGCACCGCCAAGTGCGCGGGCCTCATCGCCCAGACCAGCTTCACGTGGAGCGTCTGCTCGTGCCAGAACATCACCTTCGACGCCGACGCGCTGGTCGACGGCTGGAACAGCACGATGGGCGGCTACAAGCCCCACCAGCTGGGCGGCGGCATGGGCGCGAACATGAGCATCTCGAGCATGAGCCTCGCCGACATCTACGGGCAGTCTTGGGCGGCGGCGAGCAGCACGGCCTTCAACGTCTCGGCCTTCAACGTGTACGACGACATCCGGAGCGGCGGCAACATCAGCGGCGACCAGGTCGCCGCCGCGCGCGACGCCTACGTCGTCGGCAACATCAGTGGTCAGATGACAGTGGGCGGGACGCTGTACCAGACGCCGGGCAAGGCCCACCCGGGCCTGACGGCCGTGCAGCAGACGGTGACGGTGCCGCCGCCCTGCAACTGCACGAGCCCGATCCCGGTCGTCGACCTGGTCGCCTGGGCGAAGACCAACAACAACGACGCGGCGATCGGACTGGACCCGGCCATCATGACCCAGGCGGGTCATCCGTCGCGCATCGACCTTCCGTGCGGCGTCTATTACATGAACGGCTTCAGCAGCGGCGGCAGCATCGTCGCGCACGGAAACGTCGCGCTGTTCATCGACGGCAGCGTCACATCGTCCGGGGATCTGGTGCTGACCGTCGCGGACCCGACGTCGGCGATCGACATCTTCGTCTCGGGAACGATCGTCGCCACCTCCAGCTTCAGCCTGGGAAATCCCAGCTACCCCGCGCTGACCCGGCTTTACATCGGCGGCACGCAGACGCTGAACGTGCAGTCGATGCTGATCATCGGCGCCGAGATCTGGGCCGGCAACGCCACCGTGCTGTGGGAGAGCGACACCGACGCGTTCGGGTCGATCTTCGCGGGCGACCTGCAGGTCGTCTCGACCTTCAACCTCCACTACGATCAGGGCGTGATCCACGCGGGCAATCGCTGTCCGGGCGGGGAAGGCGGCGGGACGGGCGGCACCGGGGGCGGCGGCTGCGCCACCTGCGAGGAATGCGGCAACCAGGCTTGCCACAACGGAATGTGCGGGATGTGCACGACGAGCGATGAGTGCTGCGCGCCGCTGGTCTGCAACGGCGGCACGTGCAGCGCGCGCATCCCCTGAGCACGTATAGAACCAATTCGCCGCAACTAAATTGCGGCGTGAATTGCCGGAACGCGAAGATCTGAGCGCGTTCGCGATTCTGTCGCCTTCGGCATCTCGATGTCCGAAAGCCGGTCGCTCGCGGATCGATTTTTCGAATAGCGGACACTGCGATCGAACTTTCGAGCACCCTGAACTTTTTCGTTCACGGGAAGTTCGAACAGTTGTTGCGGCGAGACGACAACGATCGGCGTTACAGACGTTGGCGATCGTTGTTCGTTCTGCCGTCCGTTTTCCGCTGGCGCAAGGAGGAGTCATGCAGTCACCGTGTCGATTCTCGAAAAGAATGGCCCGCTGCGCTCCGCTGACCGCTCTCCTCGGCGCAACCCTCGCGACCGCCGGCTCCGCCGCCGCGGGCGAGGAGCTACCTCAACCGGATCTGACCGCCGAAGGGCACCTGGTCCAGACCGGGCCGCTGAACGTGCTGCCCGAAGCGGTGTCGGCGCGGGTGAGCGACGACCGCGCGACGGCCACGGTCTGGGGCGGGTATGACGGCGCCAAGCGCGCGCCGCTGCTGACCGCCACGGCGGAAGCGCGCGTGCTGGGCCGGCTGGTGCTCGTGGCGGGCGCTGCCTATGCGGAGGTTCCCGGCGACGCAACGATGCGGCCGCAGGTCGGGCTCCGCGCCCAGCTGCTCGATCAGGGGAAGCACGGCCTCGACGGCGCCGTCGCGCTGATGTACCGGCAGGACCTGTTCGCCAACGAGGAGGGCTTCATCCAGGGCGCCGTCGCGCTCGAGCGACGCCAGGGCCCGGTTCGCGTCGTCGGCAACCTGCTCTACGGACAGGACGGCGAGGGCGACGACCATGACGGCGAGATGCGACTGGCCGCTCTGCTCGAAACCCGGCCCGGACTGCTCGTCGGCTTCGACGGCCGCTACCGACGCGATCTCGCGTCCAGCGATCCGAACCGGGTCGCCCGCAACCGCCCCACATACGAGCTGACGGCCGGACCGGCCGTCTCATACACGCGCGGGTCGTGGGCGGTGATGGCCGAAACCGGCCTCTCCGCCGTCCGCACGGCGACGACGCGGGCCGGTGTGGTCGCCCTCGCCGGCCTCGGCTCCAGCTTCTAGTTCCTGCGAATTCGAGCCCGTTCACGAAGGAGAGAGCGCGATGAAGACCCTGCCATCTGTCACGTCCATCAAATTCGGCCTCACAACGGCCCTTCTGACCATCGTTTCCGCGCTGCCCGCCCGTGCCGACACGGGGGTGCAGATCGCGACAGGCCAGTTCATCACCCCGACGGCCCCGCGCGGCGCCGTGCAACAGTTCCTCAACCCCAAGCTGGCCGCCTACCCCAGCTTCATCGCCGGTGAGGCGGTGCGCTCCCAGCTGAGCCCGGACGGCCGCACGCTGGCGATCCTCTGCGCGGGCCAGAATTCGCTGGTCAAGAAAGACGGAACGAACGACGTGGCCGCCTCGACGCAGTTCTTGTTCATCTACGACGTCAGCGGATCGCATCGCGACGCACCACTGCTCAAACAGGTGATCCAGCAGACGAACGCGCACGTCGGCCTCGTCTTCGCGCCCAACGGCAACACGCTCTACGCGGCGGGCGGCCGGGACGACTCCGTTTACGCCTACAGCAACGTCGGCGGCACCTGGATGCTGGGCGCCATTCTGGGTCTCGGCCACGCCAACAAGGGGGTCGGGCTCGGCGTCAGCCCCAACGCCGCCGGGCTCGCGATCTCGCGTGACGGCACGACGCTGGTCGTCGCCAACAACTATAACGACTCGATCAGCGTCATCGATGCAGTGAACGGCACCGTCCGATACGAGCACGATCTGCGCCCGTTCTTCGCCGGCAATGAAGGCATCAGCGGCGGCGTGGGCGGGACCTTCCCGTTCGCGGTCGTCCTGAAGGGCAACAAGGTGGCGTACGTGTCGTCCGACCGCGATCGCGAGGTGATTGCGATCGACATAAGCTCCACGACCGCCGGCCATCTGATCAAGCGCATTCACCTGGACGGCAATGCGCTGGGGATGGCCCTGGACGCGTCGGGCGCGCGGTTGTACGTGGCCGAGGACAACGCCGATCAAGTTGCAGTGATCGATACGGCGTCGAACGAGGTGAGCGCGAAGATCGACGCGCGGGCGCCGGCCGGTCTGCTGCCGGGCTCCAGCGACGACAACGCCGATGACAACAGCCGCAAGTCCCGCTTCACGGGCGCGGCGACCTTCACCGTCACGTTGGCGCCGGACGGCCGCACGCTTTATGCGGTCAACGCGGGCGCGAACGCGATCGCCGTGATCCCGCTGAGCGGCGCGCACGCCCTCCGGGTGGCCGGCCTGATCCCGACCGCGTACGAACCCCACGACATCACCTTCAGCAGCGACGGCCAGACGATGTACGTCGTGAACGGCAAGAGCGTCACGGGACCGAACCCCGATCACCTGTCCAACTCGACCGCCCTGATCACGTACTTCATGTACCTGGGCGGCAACGCAGCGGCGGCGGTGGCGGCGAAGGCCTCCAACGAATATCAGTTCCAGCTCGAGCGCGCGTCGCTGGTCAGCGCACCCGTGCCGGACTCAGGTGACCTGGACCGCCTGACCAGGCAGGTCGCCGACAACAACTTCTACGGCCGTGGCGCGAGCGACGCGGACCGGGGGACGATGGCGTTCCTCAGCCACCACATCAACCACGTCATCTACATCGTGAAAGAGAACCGCACCTTCGATCAGATCCTCGGCGACCTCGGCAACGGGGCGAACGCCGACGACACACTGGTGCAGTTCGACAAGACGATCACGCCGAACTTCCATCGCCTGGCGAGCCAGTTCGTCACGCTGGATAACTTCATGGACCCGGGCGACGGCAGCATGGACGGCTGGTCGTGGAGCCTGCAGGGCCGGGTCACCAACACCGAGACCCTGACCCAGCAGATCAACTACGCATTCGTGAACCGCGGGCTCTCCTACGAATCCGAGGGGACCAACCGCAACGTGCCGGTGAACTTCGCGACGGTCGCCGAGCGGGATCAGGCCGCGGGCCCGGCCGGGACCACGAAGTACTCCGACGCCAGCGCCGCCGTGCCGGGCGGGACGGCGAACCTCCTGACCGGCGGCGGCAATCACGCCTCCAGCGACGCGCCGCTGGTCGCGCAGGGCGGCTACATCTTCGACGCCGTCTTGCGCGCGGGCGGAACCGTCCGCAATTACGGCTTCCTGGTGAACAACATCGGCAGCGTCGGGACCAAGGCTGCGCCCGAGAAGGATCCCTTCGGGGACGGCGTCATCCAGGTCGCGCCGCTGGCGCCGTCCCTGGTGCCGCTGACGGACGTCTATTTCCGCGGCTACGACCAGGTCTATCCCGATCTGTGGCGCTACAACGAGTGGAAGCGTGAGTTCGATCAGTATGTCGCGGGCGGGAACCTGCCCGGTCTGTCGATGGTGCGCTTCAGCCATGACCACATGGGATCGTTCACGAGCGCGCTCGGAGGCCTGAGCACGCCGGAGACGCAGAACGCCGACGACGATCTGGCGGTCGGGCGTTTGGTCCAGGACGTCGCCCAGAGCCGCTTTGCCAGCGACACCCTGATCATCATCACCGAGGACGACTGCCAGGACGGTCCCGACCACGTGGATTCACATCGCGCGACGGCGTACGTCGTCGGTGCCTACGTCAAGCAGGGCGCGATCGTCAGCACGCGCTACAGCCAGGTCAATGTACTGCGCACGATCGAGGACATCCTCGGCACCCAGCACATCAACCTCAACACCGCGTTTCAGCGACCGATGACGGAGGTGTTCGACACCCGCTCGTCCGGCGCGTGGAGCTATACCGCCGACGCTTCGACGGTGCTTTCGACGACCACACTGTCGCGGGCGCCGGGCGGGCTCGGGGTCCAGTACGCGAGCGGCCCGGTCGTCAAACCCCGGCACGCCGCGAAGTACTGGGCGAAGGTGACCGCCGGGTTCGACTTTTCCGACGCGGATCGCGTTCCGCCGGCCCGCTTCAACCGGGTGCTGTGGCGGGGCCTCAAGGGCGGCCAGCCTTACCCGGCGAGCATCAGCGCCCGCCGCGTCGCCATCAACCGCGACAACGATTAGGGCGACCGACGTCGGCCTGGCCGGCGCTGCCCGTCCGCAAGGGCGGCGCCGGCCAGGCACGCCCATTGCGGCCCATGCTTCTGAAGCGTGACTTCTCATTTATGGCAACATCTCATTTGTGGCCGATGGGCCGGATCCGCTGATCTCGGCCGGGCGCTTCCGGGCATCGACAAGATGCCGTGACGAAGCCTGCCCGCATCGCATTCCTGGCGCTGGCGCCCGCGCTGCTTCTGGCCTGCGGAAACGGGTCCACCGGCGAAGGCACTGACGCATCGGGCGGCACCGGCGGCACCGCCGGAACGCAGGGCGCGGCGGGGGCGACGGGAGCCGCCGGAACGCAGGGAACGGCCGGGACACAGGGCGGAGGCGG
>DATFXS010000347.1:0-2235 GCA_035315605.1 Polyangia bacterium | reverse complement strand
CCACCGCCCGGGGCGCCGCCGCCGGTCGAGTCGCGCTACCGGGGCGACATCTATCGCGCCGAGGCGCTCTGGGTGACGCCGGGCGCCAGTCCGCTGAAGCTGACGTTGCGCGCCGGCTTCGATCATCGCAGCTACGGGGCCGACAGCGTGCGCAGCGGTCCGTCGATCGCGGTGGCGTACGGCGCGCCGCCCGCGTCGTGCGCGGCGCGCGGGCTTCCGGCCCCGTGCACCGATCCCACGCTGGTGCCGGGGTTCAACATCGATCGCCGTCTGCTCTACCAGCGGGCGCGCCTGGCGCTGGACCTGCGGCCGTCCGGACGCGACCGCGGCGGCGTCGAATTCGGGCTGGACGGCAGCATCCTTCATGGGCTCGCCGACGATCCGAGCAGCCACGCGCGGTTCGGTTTCGACGGCATCGGCGCGATCGGCGGCGGCGACCGCGTGCTTCTGCTGAAATATGTCGCCGCCGTGGTCGAGCCGCTGGGCCGAGCGCCCGTCCCGTTCGACGAGCTGATCTCGCCTTGCGGTGCCCTCGGGATGCGGGGGTTGCCGGACGGACTGCTGCGCGATCGCAGCGGCATGGTCGGCACGGCCGAGTACCGCTGGCTGATCTCATCCGGAATCGACGCGTCGCTGTTCGTCGATGAGGGCGCGGTCGCGGGCCCGTGGTTCGAGGGGCTCGACATCGGCCACTTCCACACCACGCTGGGCGTCGGCCTGCGCTTCTACCGGCAGGACCGGGCGCGCTACTGGGAGGACGCGACGATGCATGGCCTGCAGCTCGCCTGGGCGCCTGACCGGAACGTCCGTCTGCTACTGACGGCCGCCCTGTTCTGACCGCGATCGCGAGCGAACCTCGAGCGCGATGAGCGTGGCGCGCGCGATCGAATCTGCTAACCCGGAAGGCCATGCAGCACCTTCCGACACGCGCGGCGCGCGGCTCGTGGATCGTTCTTGCCGTCGCGATCACGACCTGTTCGCGCAACGAAACCGGACACCTCGCCGCCGATCACACGGGCGATGTCAGCGCGCCGCCCATCGCGCGCATCGCGCCCGCCGATCGCACCGCGGCCTGCGCGGGCCTTCCGGCCCCCGGCGCGGGCGGCAACGCCCTCATGCGCGCGCCGTACCTGCAGCGGGTGACGGCGACCGACGCGGTCGTCGTCTGGACGTCGGTCACGGGCAGCTCCGCGTCGGTGACCGTCGAGTCGCCGGACGGCCAGCAGCAGACGATCTTCCCGGCCGCCATCGACGCCACGGCCAACGACATCAGCGAGATCGTGACGCTCGGGGCGACGTACGCCCAGTCGCGGCAGTGGACGGCGGCGGTGAGCGGTCTCCAGCCCGACACGACCTACTGCTACACCGTCTGTCAGGACGGCCAGCCGGTCACCGCCCCCATGCCGGCCCGGAGCGCGCCGCCGACGGGCGCGGTCGGGGGCGTGCAGTTCGTCGCGCTCGGCGATTCGGGCGGCGGCGGCAGCGACCAGCATCTGCTGCTGCAGCAGCTGGCGACTGTTCCGTTCGATTTCATGATTCACACAGGCGACATCGCGTACGACAACGGCACGCTGGCCCAGTTCGAAACGAACTTCTTCGGCGTCTACGCGTCGCTGCTGGCGTCGCGGCCGATGTTTCCGACCAGCGGCAACCACGAATACGACACGGCGGACGCCGCAGCGTACCGGCAGGTGTTCGTGCTTCCCGAGAACGGCGGCCCGGGCGGCGTCGAACGCTGGTACTCGTATGACTGGGGCGACATCCACTTCGTCGCGCTGGACACCGAGCGGAGCGGCGCGCAGCAGGCGGCCTGGCTGGACGCGGATCTCACCGCGAACAAGCTCCCGTGGACGATCGTCTACGGACACAAGCCGCCGCATTCGTCGGGCCAGCACGGGGACGATCCCGGCTTCAACCAGTGGTTCGTGCCGATCCTGGCCGCGCACCACGTGCCGCTGGTGCTGTCCGGGCACGATCACGACTACGAGCGGTTCAATCCGATCGACGGCGTCACGTACATCGTCACCGGCGGCGGCGGGAAGGGCGTCTACGAGCTCGGCGCGCCCAAGCCCGGCTCCGCGTTCGCCGACTCGGTCATCCACTTCCTGGTGGTCACCGTCGACGGCGACACGCTGACCACCCACGCCATCGACGCCACCGGCCGCGAATTCGACACCACCGTCATCCACCGGCAGTGACGGCCCGCGCGGCGGTCACGGGAACCAACTATCGCGG
>DATFXS010000346.1:0-9758 GCA_035315605.1 Polyangia bacterium | reverse complement strand
TGGGCGCCAAGGTCGAGGACATCATCGCGGGCAGCATCCGGGCCCTGATCGATCGCGACAGCCCGCTGGCGGAGCAGATGATCGCCGCCGACCGCAAGATCAACCAGCTGGAGATCGACATCGACGAGCACTGCATGCAGGTGCTGGCGCGCCGGCAGCCGGTGGCGTCGGATCTGCGCTTCCTGACCACGGCGCTGAAGCTCGTGACGGACCTGGAGCGGATCGGCGACCTGGGCGTCAACATCTGCGAACGCGTGCTGGAGCTGAACGGCGAGCCGCCGCTGAAGCCGTACGTCGACATGCCCAACATGGCGCGCGAGGTGCAGGAGATGCTGCACGAGGGGCTGGACGCCTTCGTCGCCGCCGACGTCGAGCGCGCGCAGCACGTGATCGCGCGCGACCGCAACGTCGACGCCTACTACACCCAGATCTTCCGCGAGCTCCTGACCTACATGATGGAGGATCCGCGCAACATCTTCCGGGCGACGCGGCTGCAGTCGATCGCGAAGTATCTGGAGCGGATCGGCGACCACGCCACCAACGTCGGCGAGCTGGTCGTGTTCATGGTCAAGGGCAAGGACATCCGCCACGCCGGCAAGCTCGGCGACGGCGGCTAGCCGCTCTCGCGCGAAGCGCGAGCTCGATCAGGGGGCGCCGTCGTGCTTGGTCGCCTGCAGCGCCGCCACGACGGCGGCGGCGAGGTCGGCGGCCTTGCCCGTTCCCCAGTAATGAAGGAACAGGATGCGCGGTTGCTCGCCCGCCATGTGGTGGTGCAGCGCGACGACATTGATGTCGTGGCCGCGCAAGGTCTTCAAGACGGGCTGCAGCTCGGATTCGAGCATGGCGATGTCGCCGTCGATCACCGCGCGCTCGGCGGAGCCGGCCATCGCCGCCCAGGTGTTCACGCCCATCGCCTTGCCCATCGCGTGGCCCGCCATCTTGGCGCCGCGACCGACGACGATCTTGTAGACGCCGTCCTTGTAATCGCCCGGCGCGCCGTGGCCGGCGAACACCGCGTCGAGGGCCTTGGCGTCCAGCGTGCTCTTGGCCGGATCGACGTCGGCGCGCGGCGTCTCGCCCTTGCCGCCGCTGGTGGCCGCGATCTTGGCGAATACGGCTCCGACGGCGCGGGCCAGCTTCTCCTCGTCGCCCATGCCGCCGATGTGCATGAACATCACCTTGGGCGAATCCCAGAAGAAATGGTTGTGCAGCGCGGTCACCTCGAGGCCCTGGTCCAGCGCGACGCTCATGACCGGATTGACCTGATCCTCGGTCATCACGGTGTCCCCCATGACGACGGTGTGCGTGCCGACGCGCTGGAAGGCGATCCAGGCGGTCAAACCCAGCGGCGGGGTCATGCGCACGCCCGCCGTGGTGACCTTGAGATCGCTTCGGGGCGCGGTGAGCCGGAACACCCCGGCCTTCTCGTCCATCTTGCCCTTGAGGCCGGTCAACTCCTCGATGCGCGCTGCATCCGGCAGCGCCTTCGGCGGCGCGGCGAGCGCGCGGCGCGCGTCGAGCGGGAACAGGCAGACGGCGGTGACGATGACGGCGATGGCGGTGCGCATGACGGCCTCCCGGGCGGCAGTCTATTCGCTGCGGGGGAAGTCGTAGCGAAGAAACAGCTCGTCGCCGATCCGTTCGAGCGACGCCAGCTTCGCATCCTGGATCTGGTCGGGGTCGAATCCGGAGCCGGCGACCAGCGTCGGCGCGCCGACGCCGCCGAGAACGCGCGGGACGATCGTGATGTAGAGCTGGTCGACCGCGCGCGCCGCAAACAGATCGGCGACCAGCACGCCGCCGCCCTCGCAGACGACGGTGGTGGCCCCGAGGTCGTCGCGCATCCAGGCGAGAAGCGGGGTGACCGGCACCGTCTCCGTCCCCATCTCGACCAGCTGTGCGACGCCGCCCAGGGCTGCACGCGCCGCGGCCGGCATCGAGGCGGCGTGAACGACGTAGGCCGGACCGCCGAGCGCGCGGTCGAACATCTTGGCGTCGGGCCGGATCCCCTCCCCGCGCGTCGTCACGACAACGCGGGCGGGGTCCGCCTGCCCGGCGGCGCGACGACGCTCGCGCTCCTCCGGAGCGAGCGTCAGCCCCGGATCGTCCACGCGCAGATTTGATGCGCCAATCAAGATCGCGTCCGCCTCGGCGCGCAGAAGGCGCATCCGCCGAAAGTCCTCCTTGCCGCGTGACATGACGAAGGCCCCGTGGCGGTGGCCGGGCGCCGGGTTGATCTTGCCGTCCAGGCTGACGGCGAAGTTGATGAGGATGCGCGGGCGCGACGTCATGACGGCACCATTTTCATCATCACCGGCCCCGTCGGGAAGCCCCAACGGTCAGCGCGAGCAGGCGCGGCGGTACGTATAAACGTTCACGAGCCGCCCCATGTAGTAGTTGAACAGCACCAGCTCGTCGCCGGTCACCGTGTACGAATAGGTGAAGTCGGGGCCGATCAGCTCCGGGTTGCCGCAGATGATCGTGACACCGAACGGCGCAGGAGCCGACGGCTGCTGCCGCGTGTTGATCGCGACCTGGCCGGTCATTACGCCGCCGTCGCCGATCGACGTCTCCTGGCCGACCAGCCATTCGATGAACGTCCCGCCGTCGAAGAATCGCAAGCTGCGCCGGGTCCGGCCGCCGCCCGTGCTCATCGTGCGAAAACGAACGAGATCGTAGTCTCCGTCGAGCATCGACCCGCCCAGTGGCTCCTCCGTCGCCCCACCGTCGAGCGCCACGCCGGCGTCGTTCGCGACGAACGCCTCGGGCGAAACCCAGTCGGCACCGAACGCGGCGGTGTTGCAGCCCGTCGCGATGCCGCCGTCGGGATTCAGCGGATCATCCGGCCGCGACGCGATCGCGCACGCCGGCAGGCCACCGCCCGTTCCAGCGGAACCGGATCCGCCGCCAACCGCCCCACCGGCGCCACCGCCGGATCCCCCGGCGCCCGCCACGCCGACACCCGACGTACCGGCGGCGCCAGATCCCGCGGCGCCGTCGTTCCTCGCACCGCTGCTGCCGCAACCGATCAGCATACCGGCGACGAGCACCAGCCCCTTTCCGTACCGCCGTCCCATCGTCGATAGCTTATCGCGATCAGCGGGCGCAGGTGCGGCGGTAGGTGTCGATGCCGATCGGCGATTCATCGAGGCTGTGCAGGTAGACGAAGAAGGTCAGCGTGTCGCCTGCCGCGGTGTACGCGTCCACGCCGCCGACGACGCCACAGACGAATTCCGCGCCGAGGGCGGACCCGTTCGGCGCCGTGGTCGAGTTGTACCAGAGCTCCTGGACGCCGCCGTCCGCGCTCGGGTTCTGGAGCGCGACCGCCCACTCGATGAACGACCCGCCGCCGAACACGCGGATCGTTCGCCGCGTCGTCTGTCCGGGTCCGGCCGGGAGTTGCAAGCCGACGAGGTCGTAGTCGCCGTCGAGGATCACGCCTCCGGCCGGCGCCTCGACCGGCCCGCCGTCGAACTGCACGCCGGCGTCGCTCGAGCTGAACACGACGGGCACGACCCAATCGCCCGCGAACATGATCGTATTGCATGACGGCGGCGCGATGATCGCGCCGCTGTCGGCTTCGGTGTTCACCGGGTCGTTCGGCTGCGTGGTGATCGCGCAAGCCGGCAACCCACCGCCGCTCCCTGCGGCGCCACCGCCGGTCCCGGTCACGCCGGCGCTTCCCGCCGCGCCGCTGCCGCCGGCCCCACCCGCGCCGGCCGCTCCCGCGCCCGCCGCGCCGGAACCGGCCGCGCCGTCGCTCTTCGAAGCGCCGCCGCCACAGCCGGCCATCGCCGCCACGGCGATCGCCAGCCCGACCCCAAGCCCGCGCCGCCCCCCCATCGCGCTATTCCATGTCGGCCATGACGATGGGCGGGTGGTGCATCATCGTGATCTCGGGCGACGGGCCGACGGCGCTCTTCGCCATCGCGATCGCTTCCGGCAGCGAGTCGGCCCGGTCCCAGCCGAGGATCTTCGGCACGTGCGCGTTCTCGGCGCCAGCGACGATCACCTTGCCGACGTGCTGGCGACCGTTCTCGCCCCAGTACCACATGAAGAACGGGTGCGCGCCGTGGTAGGCGTTGCCGCGCCGGTACATCTCGATGTAGCTCGGGTTCTTGGCGAACTCTTCCTCGTACTTGTGCCGCAGCTTCATCGCGTCGCGCGTCTCGGGCAACAAGCGGTTGAAGAATTCGATGTAGCTCGGGTGGTGGTTGTGGTCGAAGTCGTCGTAACAGGGGTGGGTCAGGATCATCACCCCGCCCTTCTTCAGAAGCGGCTTACCCCGATAGAAGTTGTGGAAGTAGCCGAGCCCCATCACCTGCACCAGCAGCGGGTTCAGGATCGAGTTGACGTTGTACGGCGAGATGAACGGCACCGGGCAGATCAGGACGTCCGCCTGGCCGCGCACGTGCAGGCCGTACTGATCCCAGTTGTGCTTGAGGATCCGCTCGTGCACGGGATCGGTCTTGCCCGCGTAGACCGCCACCATCTGGTACTGGGCCGGGATCGAATGAAACAGCTTTCGCTTTGCCGCGCGCGGCATCTTGGAAAGCGTCCAGCGCATCGCCTCGCACTTGAGGCGGTCGAACTCGGTGAACTCGTCCTCGTTCTTCGAGAGGAACGCGGTCGCGCCCGCGTAGATCCGGTTGTTGATCGCGGTCTCGATGTGAAAGACGTTCATGTGCCGGTCGATCAGCGCGCCCTGACGCTCGACCTTCGTGTTCAGCGCCGAGCGCTTCGGATCCATGTAGCTGTCCGAGGCGCGGATCGTCTCCGGTTCGTGGTGCGGGCGAAGGCTCTCGTAATCGCAGAGGCCGAGCGCCACCGACTTGTGGCCGCCGTCCATGGGCACGAGGTTGATGTTGACGTAGATGAGCAGGTCACTCTCGACGGCGCGCCGGTTGATGTTCACCGGCTCGTTGTGATCGGTCTTGCCGAGATGGACGATGCCGTCGGGATCCTCGGCGTCGTGGTTGTAGAAGCGGTCGGGATAGAACGCGTCGTAGATCTTCGCGCCGACCATCCGCTTCATCTCGGGGGCGGTCATCCGCCGGTGCAGCGAGTTGGCGACGATGATGTGCACGTCGTCCACGCCGTTGGCGTCGAGCAGCTCGAGCAGGATCTCGATGACCGTCTGCCGGATGTCCGGCGTGACCATCGGCGGCAGCGGCAGGCTGATGTCGTCGACGGCGATGGTGACGCGCATGCCGGGCGCCAGCTGCGCGTACAGCGGCTCGGTGTCGAGCGGGTGGTTCAGCGCGTAGCGAATCGCGGCGCCCGGATTGGCCAGCCCCTCGATGGGCGGCTTCGGGTAGAGGACGCGCGTGCCGATCGGAAGGTCCTCGAGCAGCAGGTCCTCGCCCGAAAACAGGATGCGCGGCGCCGAGTCGCCGTCGATGTAGACGACCTGGTCGTCTTCCTTATTGCGCGGCACCGGGCCGCGAAGAATCTTGGGGGCTCGTTCTCGCATTACGTCGGGTCCGTCATCGCAAATCTAGAATCGGCCAGTCGTGCTGCTGGGCCGTGCCGCGCAGCCGGATGTCCGGGTTGACCGCCGTCGGGTGGCCGACGACCGACAGCATCGGCAGGTCGCTCATGCTGTCGCTGTACGCGTAGCAGTCGGACAGGTTCAGGTTCTCTTTCTCCGCGTAGATTCGCATCCAGCTTGCCTTGGTCGCGGCGGCCATCACGGGGGGCAAGAGGCGCCCGGTCGCGTAGCCGTCCACGAACTCCAACCGATTCGTCACATAGTCGTCGATTTTCAGGTGCTTGGCGAGCGGCCCCACCGTGATGTCCAGCGCGCCTGTCACCAGCACCTGCCGCAGCCCCAGTTGACGCGATTTGTCTATCAGCTCGTAGGCGCCGGGGAAAATCGACGGGCGCAGCACGGTGTCGAACAGCTCCTCGGCCAGGCAGCGCAGCCGGTCCTCCGATTCGCCCCGGTAGCGCACGAAGAACAGGTCGTTGAACAGCCGCCGGTTGTAGAAGTCGGCCGCCATGAACATCGGCACGCTCACCAGCGTGGCGGCCGTCTTGACGATGCTCTTCAGGATGCCTTGCTGGTTGCGCGCGGAGAAGGCAAACGCGTGCACCAGGTTCGTGCGGACCAGCGTCCCGTCCAGATCGTAGAAGGCGGCGGCACCCATCCGTCCTCGTTGGGGGCAGCCTATACCATGAATTCAGGCATTTATCTGGGCATTGCGATGAAGGCCCCGGCATAATGCAGCTCTGACGTAAGCCATGAAGAAGGTCGTCGGCCGCGAGCTTCTGACGACGATTTTGAAGGAGGCCGCTCCCGCCGACCTGAGGATCGTCGGCCGCATGCTGTTCCACGCCGCGATCGTCGGCGTCGGGGCGGGGCTGATGGGCGCAGCGTTCTTCGCCGGGCTCGAGGTGGTGCAGCGGCTGATCCTGGAGGATCTGGGCGGCTACCGCCCGCTGCGCGCGCACGGCGAGACCTTCCTGCCCGAGATCGCGAACCTCGGCCATTTCCGGCCCTGGCTGCTGGTGATCGTCCCCGCGGTCGGCGCGCTGGCCAGCGGGATCATCTCGGAGCTGGCGCCCGAAACGCGCGGCGGCGGCGGCGACGCGATGATCAACGCCTTCCACCGCCAGGACGGGATCGTGCGCAAGCGGGTCGCCTGGGTGAAGGGGCTGGCGTCGATCTTCACGCTGGGGACGGGCGGTTCGGGCGGTCGCGAGGGGCCGACCCTGCAGATCGGCGGCGCGCTGGGATCGACCTGCGGCTGGCTGCTGGGCGTCGACGCGCGCGAGCGCCGCATCCTGATGGTGTCGGGCGTGGCGGCCGGCATCGCCGCCGTGTTCCGCACGCCGCTCGGGGCGGCGCTGCTGGCGGTCGAGGTGCTGTATCGCGATGACTTCGAGGCGGACGCGCTGATTCCGGCGGTCCTCGCCAGCGTCGTCGCGTACTCGGTCGTCATCACCATCTTCGGCGAGTCGACCATGTTCCTCTCGCCCGGGCGCTTCCCCTTCATCATCAAGCACCTTCCCCTGTACGCGCTGCTCGCGCTGCTGGTCTCGGTGCTGGCGGTGGTGTTCCTGTCGTCGCTGCGCACCGTCCAGCGCGTGACCGCGTCGCTGACGATTCCGCGCTGGGCGCGGCCGGGCCTGGGCGGCCTGGCGCTCGGCTGTTTCTGCGTCCCGATCATCTGGATCGTCGGGAAGACCGTGGCGCAGCCGGGACAGGGCCTCGGGCTGCTGGGCGGCGGTTACGGCGCGGTCCAGGTCGCGATCAGCGGCGTCGACTGGCTGCCCGTCGGCTGGGCGGGCGTCGCCCTGCTGGCCGGCCTCTGCCTGGCCAAGATCATCGCGTCGTCGCTGACGATCGGCTCGGGCGGCAGCGCGGGCGACTTCGCCCCGTCGCTGGTGATCGGCGGCCTGTTCGGGGGCGCGTTCGGCCGGGCCGCCCAGCTGCTGATGCCGCATGCGCAGATCGAGCCGGGCGCCTTCGCGCTGGTCGCGATGGGGACGTTCTACGGCGGCATCTCGCACACCCCGCTGTCGTCGCTGGTGCTGGTATGCGAGCTGGCCGGCAGCTACGACCTCCTGGTCCCGCTGATGCTCGCCGAGGGGATCGCCTTCGTCGCCCTCCGCCGCCGATCGCTCTACCGCGCGCAGCTGCCGACCCAGCGCGATTCACCCGCCCACCAGCGCCAGACCCTGGACGTCCTGCGCGCGACGCGGGTCGTGGCGGTGATGCGGATGGTGTCGGTCAGCGGCGTGCCGATCGCGGCGCCCACCCACAGCGTCCGTTCGGACATCGACCTGCGCACCGCCGCCGAGACGATGCTGAACAACAAGCTGCGCGAGATCCAGGTGGTCGACGCCGACGGCCAGGTCGTCGGCCTGCTCGACGAGGCCGACATCTCGCGCTTCTATTTGAAGGCGGCCGACGAACAGCACGCGCCGCCCAAACCGGCGCCGGACCCGAACCCCTGAAGACGCCGCGCGGCCGCGCTCAGGGCGCGGTCACGGACGTCGTGTTGCCTTCGATGATCAGGACCCAGCCGCCGCCGCAGGCGCCGGACTTCGGCCGCACTTCGAAAACGACGTTGCGATCCTGCGACGAGCCGTCATAGGTGTCCGGCCAGTTGGCGTCGACGATCCCGTTCTGAGCCGCGATCGCGGGCTGCCCGCAGGGGGAGGCGCCGGCCGTGCCGGGCGCATCGGGCGCGACGTAAAGGAAGAGGTCGTAATTGGTCTGGTCGACCGACGCGAGCGTTCCGCGAACGCTGATCGACCGGTTGTCGAACGAGGCCTCCTGGACGAGCGCGGTGATGAACGCAGCCCCGTTGCCGAGCTGCGGAATCGGCACCGCGTTCTCGTCGTCGCCGGTGATCTGGCCGGCGTTTAATGCCGTCTGGCAGGTCTCCGAGGCGGCCGGACAGTTCGCGGCGGCGCCGCCGCCGCTGCTGCCGCAACCAACGGACGCGGTCGCCCCGAACGCGACGGTCACCAGAAGCAACGTTCGCAGTTTCACGATGGCCACGCTCACTGGCTAGGGGTGGGGGGTGATGGCGATGATGCAGAAGTTGTACGAGACCGGAACGGTGTCGCCCGGCACCAGCACCATCACGGATTGCAGCGGCGTCACGCCGTCGTAGCCTGCGCCCGTCCCGTCCCAGCACTTCGTATTGAAGAGCGACCAGTACGGCGTGCCCACGTTGCCATTGACGGTGTAGCACCAGCGCTTCGTCGGATCGGTGTCGCCGCCGGCCGCCTGAAGCTGGATCCGCAGCGGCGAGCCGCCCGGATTGGTGACGCCGTACGAGATGCCGCCGCCGCTCGGGGTCCAGGTCGACGGGGCCGGCGCCGGCGAGCCCGAGGGCTGGTTGATGCTGAAGCCGAGGATGGCGACCGCCGAATAGTCCGCGGTGCCGGCCACCGTGCCGCTCACGCAGAGCTGTCCATCGGCGGCCAGACTGGAGAAGGACGTCGGGTTGATCGTCGTCGACGACACGCCGTCGGTGGCGGTCCAGGCGTAACCCTTCCAGGCGCCCGCCGTCACGTAGCCGCCGGCGGCGACGGTGAAGACGTTGCCCTGGCCGGCGGTGACGTCGCAGGTGTCTTCGCAGTCGACGAACGCGCCGCTGCTCGCCAGGATGGCGCTGCAATTGTAGCTACTGTTGAGGATGCACTTGTTGATGCAGACGGCGTCCAGATCCGTCTCGACGCACGCGCCGTTGCGGGAGGCGCCGCAGGTGGCGAGCTTGGCGTCAGCGGCGGCGCAGGTACCGCTGCCGCCGGTGCCGCCAGCTCCGCCCGTTCCGGTGCCGATGGACCCGCCCGTTCCGGTCGCGATGGACCCGCCCGTCCCGGTCGCGATCGACCCGCCCGTCCCGGTGGTCCCGCCGTGACCCGCGGCTCCCGACGAGCCGGCGCTGCCGCTGGTGGCGGGTGCGCCCGAGCATTCGTTCGGGCATGCGGGCTGGGCGCAGGCCACGTAGTTCGCGGCTGCGTTGATGGCGTTCGAATCGCCCGATGCCGCGGCCGCGCAGCCGGTCTGACACTCGGCGTCGCCCACCTCGCAGGCGAGGCTGCAGGCGCGCAGGGTCTGGCAGCCGCGCGAGGCGTCGCACGCCGTCGCCTGGCTGGGACAGGCCTTCATGGCGCAGGAGAGGCACGCGGACGTCCGGTTGCTGCCCGCGTCGCCCGATCCTTTGCAGGCCCAAGGGCCCACCGCAAGCACCACGACCAGGGTCAACAGCAGACGGGACATACCCCGTACGACGCCG
>DATFXS010000345.1:0-2599 GCA_035315605.1 Polyangia bacterium | reverse complement strand
CCGCTCACCCAGCTCGTGCGGGCCGCCCTGGCCGAATCGCTTCCCGACTACGCCCTCCCGCGCCTCGTGCGGCGCGTGCCGGCGCTGCCGCTGACCAGCAATGGCAAGGTCGATCGGCGTGCCCTCCGCGAGACGCTGGGGTGACGCCGTACGTCGAGCTGCACTACTTCCTGTTCCTTCTCTACCCGCTGGTCGCGCTGGTGGTGCTGGCGCTGCTCGGCCTGCTCCGGCGCCCCGTGGTGCTCCTCGTCAGCATCGCCATGCTGCTCTTCCAGTACGGCGATCCGCTCGGCCTCTCGGAATCGACGGTCGCGGGTCTCGGCCAGCTCGGCTTTCTCACGGTGTACGCCGCGGGGAGCGTCGCGATCGTGCTGGCGTACGCCGCGATCCGGCGGCGGCATGCGGGCGGCGCGCCCTTCTACGCCGCGATCGCGCTGGCGCTGGCACCGCTCGTCATCCTGAAGGTCTATCCGCTCCTGCACGGCTTCCTGCTCGCGGCGCCCGCGAGTACCACGTCGGACGGGAAGATCGTCCTGCCGGGCGTCCCGGCCGTGACCACCGGCTTCTTCGACGCCTTCGGATTCCTCGGCATCTCCTACATGACCCTGCGCGTGATCGACGCGATCATCGTGCTGCGCGACGGCGTCGTCACCGGGATTCCGCGGCCCGCGGACGTGGCGAGCTACCTCCTCTTCGCCCCGACCATCAGCGCCGGGCCGATCGACCGCTTCCATCACTTCACGACCGGCCTCGACACGCTGCCGCCGCGCGGCCGCGCCGTGCTCGTCAACGTGGACGCCGGCATCCAGCGCATCGCGCAGGGCTTCCTCTACAAATTCATCATCGCGTCGCTGGTCTACCAGCAGTGGCTCATGCCGGCTGCGCGGCACCACGGGTTCTTCGCGAGCATCAGCTACATGTACGCGTTCAGCATGTATCTCTTCTTCGACTTCGCCGGCTACAGCGCCTTCGCGATCGGCGTCGGCCATTTCTTCGGCATCCGCGTGCACGAGAACTTCAACGCCCCGTTCCTCAGCCGCAACTTCCGGGAGATGTGGGATCGCTGGCACATCACGCTGTCGTGGTGGCTGCGCGACCACGTCTACATGCGCTTCATGCTGACCGCCGCCCGCCACAAGTGGTTCGGCGGCAATCGCCAGCGCGCGCATCACATCGGGCTCCTGCTGACGATGGGCCTGATGGGCTGCTGGCACGGGCTCCAGCCCCAGTACGTCATCTACGGCCTCTACCAGGGCGCGATGCTCGTCGCCCACGACGTGCT
The DNA here is from genome assembly GCA_035315605.1 of Polyangia bacterium. GTDB lineage: Bacteria > Myxococcota_A > Polyangia > Fen-1088 > Fen-1088 > JADGRB01. The sequence continues at coordinate 1,317 of DATFXS010000345.1, read as the reverse complement.
CCAGCGCTGGGACAAGCGCCGCCGGGTGCTGCCCGAGGGACGCCTGGGCGACGTCCTCGGGATCATCGTCACGTTCAACCTCTTCTGCTTCGGCCTGCTGATCTTCTCGGGCTGGCTGTTCCGGTGAGGCGCGCCCGCGTCAGCGTTTGCGGACGGTCTCCCAGCAGCCGCCCGGTCCGCTGAGCAGCTGCGCGCGCACGCGCCGCGCGGGCGGCGCGTCCAGCGTCGCGCGCAGCGCCAGGCTGAGGCGCCGGCCACCACCGAAGCGGACGGCGCGCACGCCGTCCACGGTGCCCTTGGGATCGAGATACTGGCGCCCGCCCTTCTTCCCCTTGGGCCTCCAGCACGGCCCTCTCTGCTTGTCGCCGCAGGCGCCGGCGAGAATCGCGGCGCCGGCGACGAGACGAGAGGCGTCGTCCCAGACGCAGAGGCGGTACGCCGCCGTGTGCAGCGGGTCGCCCAGCGCCTCCCTGTCGGCGGCACCGGTCCACGACCAGTCGAGGCTTCGCTTTCGCCATGTGAGCTTGCCCGCGCGCGCGACGCTGCAGTCGCTCGCGGGGGCTGCACCGCAGGACGGAGGGCCGTCGGGTGGCTCAGGCGCCGTCGGCGGGGCTACGGGCTGCGCGGGGGCCAGGACGTCGGCGCCGTTGGGCGCCTGCAGCAGCGGGAGTCGCAGCTCCAGGTCGGTCACGGTGATGCGAAACCTTCCGGTGGCGGCACGGCCGTACGGCGGGCTCTGTCCCACCAGCTCGAGCTTCGGAACGTGACCGGCGGTGAAGTGCCATCCGTTGGGATGGAGCTGGAACACCTCGGTAGTCGGATTGTCCGTGTGCGGGCGATAGAGGGCGTGGCTGATCAGCGTCTGCGTGCCGTCCGGCGCCACGTCCCAGAGGCGCCCCACGACCTGCGCGAAGCTGCCGCTAACATCGAGGTGGGCGATGATCGTGGGCGCGCCCAGGAGGGTCCAGCCCGCACCGCTGACCGCAGGAAGTCGATACGTCGCGGCGCCGGGATCGTCGGCGGCCGGCACCGTGCGACACGGACTGCTGAGAATCCCCGCGGCGAGCGGATCGAGGGCCTGGGCCGTGTCGGGATTTCCTCCCGCCGAAGTGAAGGCGTGTGGCGCCGCGTCGTCGAAGCGCACCTCCCCGGGATGGACGGACTGCCAGTCCGGCGCGAGGAACGGTCCCTCCTCCTGCGCGCCGTTGCAGCCCTGCGTGTAGGTCTCGAAGGCGGGCGGCGGCGGGACGTTCGCGCCCTTCAGATGGCGCGCGAAGAAGTCGTCCACCCGTTGGTTCACCCGCGTGAGGGAGGCGA
>DATFXS010000344.1:0-16001 GCA_035315605.1 Polyangia bacterium | reverse complement strand
CCGCCGCTTGCGCGCCGAGATCGAGGATGCGCTCGGCGAGCTTGTCTCCGCGGGGCGTGTCACCGGCGATGGTTTCTCGGGCCTGCGCGCGCTGATCTCCGCGACGCAGACCCGGGGCGGCGCGCGCGCGCGCTGGCACGCGCGCTGGAGCCGGCGCACGGGCGCCGGCGCGGTCGGCTCGGGGCGCTGGTCGCTGTTGCGGGCCGCAGGCTCAGCACCGGCGCTGCCCGAGGACAGTCCCGAGCGGCGCCTCGCCGACGAGACCCGCCACGAGGCGCTGGCGCGCCAGTACATCAAGCGCTACGGCGTCGTGTTCCGCGATTTGCTGGCGCGCGAAACGCAGGCGCCGCCCTGGCGCGACCTGCTGCGCATCTACCGGCGCCTCGAGATGAGCGGCGAGCTGCGCGGCGGGCGATTCGTCGCGGGGTTCGTGGGCGAGCAGTTCGCGCACCCCGACGCTGTCGAATCGCTTCGGGCGGCCCGCCGCGAGCCCAAGCGCGGCGAAGTCCTCCGGCTGTCCGCCTGTGATCCGTTGAACCTGGTCGGCATCATCACGCCCGGCGCGCGCGTCGCCGCCGCGATGCCGAACACGGTCGTCTACGAAGACGGCGTCCCGCAGCCGATGGCGCCGGAGCAGTCGGTCCCGAATGGCAGCCGCTCGTGGGCAGCGACGGCCGGCCCCGCCTGACGTCGGTCAGAGCGCGCCGGCGGAGATCAGGATCGCGATGATGACGCCGACGATCGACTCACCGGCCATGCCGCCCGCCGCGAGGGCCAGCACCGAATTCTGATCGATCTCGCCGCGACGGTAGAGCGCCCGTGCGGCGACGACGAGTAGCGCGCCGATGCAGGCGGCGGCCGCGAGGTTGAAAGGCATCATGAACGCCACGCCCATCGACGCCGCGGAGGGTAGCCAGCGGCCGAAGCGGGCGCGCCCGAGCAACGTCACGGCGGCGCCGACCGCGGCGCCGATCAACAGGGCTGCGCCGCCGAACCGCGGCAGCGCCGAGAGGCCGGTCATCGCCGCGGCGGTCGCCTTCCACGACAGCGCAGCCATCGCGGGCATCCTTTCGTTGCCGAGGCCGTAGCTGGAGGCGATCACGTGGTAGACGGGCACGGTCACGACCGCGCCCACCAGCGCGCCCAGGATCTGCGCGCCAATCTGCGCGCGCGGCGACGCGCCCAGGCGATCGCCCGCCCGGAACGCCCACAGCATCTGTCCCGCCTGCGTCGCCGCGCCGGTCGTCACCGAGCCGACCATCGTCGCGCTGACGGTCCCGCGGCTGGACGTCGATACCAGGCTGACCGTGCCGAGAGCGCCCGCCGGGCCCATGTCGGTCTCGCCGGTCGTGCGGGCCGCGACGTTTCCAAGGACGAGGGCGAGACCGACCGCGATCAGCATGATCAACGGACTGGTGTGGAACGTGAGCCAGCCGAGGAAAACGATCAGCACTATTGCGACCGCCAGGACCGGCGCCCAGAGCCGTGGCGAGAGGTCGCCTTCCTTCGATCCGGCTTTGGTCGTCGACCGCCGGACCAGAAAAGCGAGCTGCCGGAACGATCGCACGATCGCCCCGCCTTCCAGCAACAAGGGAAGAAAGCTACCTGCCGCCATGAGACCGAGCGCCGGCCAGACGAGCCAGGAATTGAGGGCGCCGTCCTCGACGCTGGCAGCGATGCCACTGTGCAGCAGCCAGGGGGCGAGGACGACGTGCGCGATGGCCGTCCCGAGCAGCATCCCCACTGCGTTCCTCAGGCCGACCATCGCGCCGGTCGCGACCATCAGCGGGTTGCAAGCGACGCCGAGCCCCAGCGCGGCGGCTGCGATGCCCGCGATCGACCCTCCGAACATGAACCCCTGCGGGATGAACGCCGGGCGGCCGTCCCGGAACCAGGTGACGATGGCGGCGATGCCGCCGCCGAGCGCGAGCAAGAGAATTCGCCGCAGGGCGAGGTGACGCGCGCCGAAGATCGTCTCGATCACTTCGCCCGTCGCGGCACCGGTGGGGAAAGGCAGAGCCTCCTCGACGATGAGCCGGCGCCGCAGCAGCGCGCCCACGAAAATGCCCAGCATGGCGACGCCCGCGCCAAACACGACGATAGACACGTTCGAGAAGTGCTGGCCGACCATGGCCAGCGCGGGTATCGGGCCGACGACGCCGGTGACGAAGCTCATCATCGCCGCCGACGACGCGACGGTCTGCGTGATGTTGTTCTCGAGAGCGCCGTACGCGTTCCGCTTGGACCGTCTCCAGACGGCGAAGATCCCGAAGCCGACCAGGGCCGCCGTGACGGCGCCGCCGTCGATGATCGAAGTCTTGATGCCGGTGTAGACGTTCCCTGCCGCCAGGACGATGCCGATGAGGCCGCCGGTGATCAACGCCCGCAGGGTCACCTCCGGCACACGGGACACGGCGACCGGCGTCGCCGGCGGATCGACGGCGGAAGGCGCCACCGCCCCTGCGGGCACGGTCACGAGGCGCTACCCGCCAGCTTGGGAGCGGCTGCCTCCGCTGCCACCCTGGCGACGCGCCGGGTGACCCGATCGAACGCGATCGTCCCTTCCGCCGCGGCCAGCGCCTCGGCGAGCAATCTCTTACCGTCGGCGTCGCGGCCCGTGCGCAGCGCGGAGAGCGCCTTCCATTCCATCAGCTCGACGATATCCGGAGGCTGCAGCTGCAGCACGCGCCCGCGCTCGGCCAGCGCGTCGAACTTGGCGTCCATCTCGCCGCGCACGAAGAAGTCGACCCCGTCGAGGAGGATGCGTTCGGGCTCGACGAAGACGAGATCGTTGCGGCCCTCGGCCTGCGCCGCGGCCTGTACGGCGACGATCCGGCGCGTGATCTCCGCGGCCGTGGTCACATCTCCCTCGTAGGCGAACATCCGCGCCAGCTGGACCTCGGCCAGGTATCCCAAGCGCGAAGCCGGACCCAGCTCCTGCTGGTACATCTCGAGCGCTCGCCGCGCGAGCGGCACAGCCTCGTCGATCCGACCCAACGTCAGGTAGAGCTCCGCGAGATCCCGGACCGCGAGGCATTCGGACATCGTGAATCCGAACTCGCGCGCGATCTGAATGATGCGTTCCATGTCCGCCACGAAGCGATCGACATTCCCCGTCATGTACGAGGCCACACAGCGGTTCTGCAACGCCACGGCGAGGCCGATCATGTCGCCGTGTTCCTCGTAGATCCGCAGACAGCGGGACATCGCCTCGTCCGCGTCCTCGTAGCGCGCCGAGTTGGCGGCCGTGGCCGACAGCATCGACAGGCTCTGGGTCAGCGCCTCGTACCCGTCGTCGCCGACTTTCTCCGCCGCGTCGATCGCCTGGCGGAAGGCGGCGATCGCCTCGGGATACTCGTTGCGGCGCATGTGGGTCCGCCCGCGCGCCATGAAGAGACGGGGCATGACGGTCGGCGTGCCCAGCGCGGCATCTGCAGCGACAAGCCCGTCCGCCTCCTCCGAGCGCGCGCGTGACTTCGGCAGGTCCTGCGCAAAGTCGAAGACGATGCCTTCATCGAGGAGGATCGCGAGCAGCGCCGCGCGCGCGTCGACCTTCCGGGCGAGCTCCTCCGCCGCCGCGAAGTTCTTGAGCGCGTCGTCGTGCCGACCGAGGCGGAAGCGCATCAAGCCGAGCCCCTGCTGGCCCGCGATCCGGCCGTCGCTCTCGGTCTCGGGCAGGTTCTCGAGCGCGTTCCGATACAGGAGCTCCGCTTCCAGGTAGGCGTGTCGTGTGCTCGCGCGATGGGCGAGATCGAGGTAGAGGCGGGCCGCCTCGCCGCGCAGACCGCTCTTCCCGGCGTGGAACGCCATCTGCGGCAGGCGCGCGACGTCGGCGAGATCGTCGTGGCGTCGATAGTGTTCGTAGGCGGCGCGGTGAATGGACTCCCGCTGGGCGGCCGGCACCGACTGGTAGACGGTGTCGCGCAGCAGCGAGTGGCGGAAGGCGACCCGGCCGCCGCGATGCCGGGACAGGACGCCGCTTTCGGTCAGGCGCCGGACGCCGATGCTGGCGTCGAGCGGCGTCTCCGGCGGGATGCCGGCGCGCTCCAGCTCTTGCAGCACACCCTCGATCTCGTCGGCGCTGAACTCGGACCCCAGCACCGACGCCAGGCGCGCGTGCGCCAGCAGATCGCCCGGGAGGGATTCCGTCTCGCGGCTGGCCAGCCACTGCACGAGGGGCAGGTCGGGCAGGCGTTCCAGCTCGTCTGTCGCCAGCACCCACGTCCCCTTGTCGTTCTTGCGCACGACGCCGTCGCGCTTGAGACCGCGAACGAGCTCGACCAGCAGCAGCGGAACGCCCATGGTTCGTTCGGCCAGCTTGGCGAGCGCGCTCGACGGAACCTTCTCGACCGGGGACAGCAGCCGACGGGCCAGCTCGGCCGCCGCGGGCGGCTCCAGCGCCCCGAGCGTCAGCGACTGCCGCTCCGCCGCGCGGCCCGCCCACCCGGTGCGCCCGCGCCCGAACGACGGCCGCCCGACGACCAGCACCCAGATCGCCGCCTCCGCTTCCTTCAGCGCCGCGTACTCGATCGCGTCGAGCGCCGTCTCGTCGACGAAGTGCGCGTCGTCGATCACCATCGCGAGCGGGCGCTGGCGCGCCATCCGGCGCAGGCCCTCGCCGACGGCACGGGCCGCGGCCGACCGGATGGCGCCGGGCGCCGCCGCCAGCGCCTGCAGCTCCGGATGCTCCGGGGGCGCCCACCCCATCACGACCGCGACGCCGGCCCACACCTCGTTCGCCACGTCGGACCCCAGCTTGTCGGCCAGCAGCGCCCGTCCCAGATCCGGCGGCGCGGCGTCGGGCAGCGCCAGCAGGCGCTGCAGCAGCTCGCGCGTCGTCTGCTCGCCCGCGCCACCCAGCACCTCCTTGGCGCGCACGAACAGCGTCTGCACCTGCGGCAGCACATCGAGGTGCTGCACCAGCATCTGGACGAAGTGCGTCTTGCCGAACCCCGACTCACCCAGCAGCGTGGCGATCGTCGGCCGACCGCCCGCGGCGGTGCCCCGGGCGGCGTCGAGCAGCGTGCGCAGCAGCTCGTCCCGCCCCACCAGCGGCGACACGCCCATTCGCGTGGTGGTCCGCTCGCTGGCGTCGGTCGCTCGCGAGAGCAGCACGACGTCCGGCCGCTCGCGAAGCGGCTCCGACGCCACGTCGGGAAGGACCTCGATCGCCGCCAGCGAAAGCAGCACGCCGGACGGGTCCGCCTCCGTCGGGTAGCGTTCCTTCTTCGTGAACAGCGGGCTCGTGTAACGCCGGCTGCCGTCCGGCCGCGCCTGGATCGACACCATCGCCAGGTCGACGAGCGTGCGCGCCGTCAAACCCCGCGCGATCACCATCTGCGCGGCGGCGGTCGCGGCGCGGGTCGGGTTGTCGCCGACCTCATGCCCGAAGGCGAGCACGACCTGCGTCCCCGCGCTGTGCGCGATCTCGGCGCCCACCGCGCTGGCCGCCTCGCGGATCGTCGCCAGGTTGCTCTTGGTCTCGAAGAACAGCAGCGCCACCGTGCGCCGCTCGCGCGCCGCCGCCGCCGGCTTGCCGCCCGCGGCCGTCCCCTTGCTTCCGGCCGTCGCCGCCGCCCCGCCCGTCGACGTCGCCTCGCGGCGCGCACGCTCGGCCATCAAGCCCGCGCTGAGCGCCCGCCGCAACTCCGTCACGTCCGCGAAGCGCCGCCCCGGATCCTTGGCGAGGCAGCGCAGCACCGCGTCCTCCAGCGCCGGCGCCATCGGCCGGCTCCGCGACAGCGCGGGCGGCCGGCGGCTCCGGTGGCTCTCCTGCACCTCCGCCGAGTTGCCCCAGAACGGCGGCGTCCCCGTCAGCATCTCGTAGAAGATCGCGCCCAGCGCATAGACGTCGCTGCGCGCGTCGATGTCGGTGCGCCCCTCGCACTGCTCGGGCGACATGTACTCGGGCGTGCCGGCGGGCGCCTCCTCCTTCGTCGAGTCGACGCGCCTGGCGCTGACGCTGACGTTCCGCACCAGGCCGAAGTCGAACAGCTTCGCGCCGAACGTCGGATCAATGAACACGTTCTCGGGTTTGAGATCGCAGTGGACGAGATCGCGCTGATGGGCCGCCTCGACGACCGTCAGCATCGCCAGCGCGTGTCCCGCGAATTCGTCAATCTCCATCTGCCCGGGCAGCTCGGCCAGTCGATCCGCCAGGACCGGCGCGCGCACGAACTCCATCACCAGGTACGCCGACCCGTCGTCCAGGCGTCCGCGCGCGTGGACGATCGGCACATGCGGTGGACCGACGGCCGACAGCGCGTCCGCCTCGCGGACCAGCGCCTCGCTGGCCGACGCGTTGTCGGCGCGCGCCACCTTGATCGCGACGGTTTCGCCCTGCGGCGCGCGCTCCGCCAGAAACACGGCGCCGAAGCCGCCTTGCCCCAGCGTCATCCGCACGTGGAACCCGTCCAGCTCCGGCGTCGGCACGACGTACGGTGTCGTCGCGTCGGGCGGTGGCGGTGGCGCGGGCGGCGGCGCACCGTGCACCGGGCAGACGGGCGCTTGAGAGCGAATTCGTCGGCCGCAAGCCGGGCACCGGATCATCTCGGCGCGACCCCGTCGGTCATCCCGGATTCATCGACCGTGGCGCGTTCAAGCTTGATGGCGAACCACCGCGAAAACTGGCGTCCCGCCCCCCCAGTTCAGCCCGTTAGGCCCATGAGAACGCGTTGTTCGGGGCCCAACGTTGTGTTGCTCGCCAGTCTACACCCGGCGTTTTCTCGCCGGAAGAAGGGCTGGAAATCCGCCCGGTTTGGCCGTCCGAACTGTTGGCCCGATTACTGCTTTTAGGACAGCCGAAACCTTGTGACAAAGGCAAAACCCGAGCGATCGGGCGACGCAAAGCCAACGGGACTCACGCAGTCGGCCGGGCTACCGAAAAGGGGGAAAAAGGAAATGACCAGTCTCGGAAAAACGACCTTGAAAGTAGGACTCACCGTCGGGTTCACTCTCGGCGCCATCGTGGGTCTGGTTGGCTGCGCCGACCAGGCAGACGACGCCGAGAATCATGAGCTGTTCGGCGTCAACGCGAACAACGGCGTCATCACCAACAACGGTGTGTACACCGGCAACGGCGTCATCACCAGCAACGGCATCAACTCGGCCAACGGCATCAGCACCAACAACGGCATCACGACCAACAACGGCGTGATGACGGGCAACGGCGTCAGCACGGGGAACGGCGTCCAGACCATCAACGGCATCTCGGACTCCAGCGGCTACATCACCACCGACGCGGGCCGCAAGGTTCTCGGGTACCTGATCCGCTGCGCGCTCCCCTCGGGCCACAACGTCTCGAAGGCCGGTTACACCTTCTACGGCGGCCTCGGCCTCTGCCCGAACTGGGAGTGGAACGACGTTCACAACGACGCGCACTGCCAGAACCTCGTCTCCGCCTGCTTCATGGCGCACATCAACACCTCGGGCGTCCACGTGCCGCTGTGGCTCGCCTCCGAGTCGTCGACCATCGGCTGGAGCCTCGACCAGACGAACTACCCGAAGCAGGAGGGTACGTTCTTCGGCAACATCATGACCACGGGCAACCTGAGCTACCTCGGCATGCCGAGCGTCAACGCCCCGGCGGCGTACTTCTGCGAGGGCGCCGGGATCAGCGCCGGCGTCGTCGCGGGCCGGCTCACCGTGGGCGCCATGTACGGCGCGCCGTACTCGAACCCGTACGGCACGAACGTGACGTGCGACGCCGTTGACGCCAACAAGAACCGCGGCAACAACGTCGGTCACACGAACGGCAGCGGTCAGACCGCGAACGGCTACGTGAACACCGACCCGCGCGCCATTCCGAACGGCTACCAGGCGGCGTGCGCCAACGGCTACTGCTGGCAGAACGGCGAGACGATCACCGTCTGGCGCAACCCGAACTACTCGCCGGTGTTCGACACCGTTTACGACTACACCATCGTGCCGCAGGCCACGACGACCTCGTCGATGGACACCGACAGCAACGGCAACCTCGTGCAGCTGACCATCCCGCCCATGGGCGGTCCTGGCCCCGACCAGAAGTTCCAGATTCTGCGCAGCAACACCACGCACTGGAAGGTCGTCAAGGCCAATGACCACAACAAGTGCGCAATGCCGAAGGGCCGCGCCACTGGGAACGGAACGCAGATGTCGGTCGTGCCCTGCGACGGGACGCCGGACCAGGACTTCGACATCACCGCCAACACCACCAACGGCGGCTTCGCCCTCAAGCAGGTCCCCTCGGGCCGCTGCCTCGAAATGCCGAGCGGCGCGCACCAGGACGGCGCGGCGATGGACATCTACGACTGCTGGAACGGCTCGAACCAGCTGTTCGGCATGAAGCCCTCGTACAACTAAGCCGAGCGCATAGCGCTCTTCCCTCGATGGCCGGTCCGCGAAAGCGGGCCGGCCTTTCGGTTTTTGGGGGCGCGACCCGCCGGGAAAACTGGTGAACCGCCCCCCCGGTTCAGGCCCTTAGGCCCGTGAGAACGCGTTGTTCGGGGCCCAACGTTCTGTTGCCCGCCAATCTACACCCGGCGTTTTCCGGCCGGAGAGAAGGGCAGCAAATCCGCCCGGTTCTGGGACCCCGGAGTGTTGGCCTGATTACTGCTTTTAGATCACCCGAAACCTTGTGACAAAAGCAAACCCCGAGCGATCGGGCGACGCAAAGCCCACGGGACTCACGCAGTCGGCCGGGCTACCGAAGAGGGGGAAAACCGATAATGACCAATCTGGGTAAAACGACGCTGAAGGTAGGACTCACGGTAGGGTTCACGCTCGGCGCCATCGTGGGTCTGGTTGGCTGCGCCGACCAGGCAGACGACGCCGAGAACCACGAGCTGTTCGGCGTCAACGCGAACAACGGCGTCATCACCAACAACGGTGTGTACACCGGCAACGGCGTCATCACCAGCAACGGCATCAACTCGGCCAACGGCATCAACAGCTCTAACGGCATCGTGAGCAACAACGGCGTGATGACGGGCAACGGCGTCAGCACACTGAATGGCGTCAACACCACCAACGGCATCTCGGATTCGAGCGGCTACATCACCACCGACGCGGGCCGCAAGGTCCTCGGGTACCTGATCCGCTGCGCGCTGCCGTCGGGCCACAACATCACCAAGGCTGGCTACACGTTCTACGGCGGCCTCGGCCTCTGCCCGGCGTGGGAGAACGGCAGCATCGCCGGCGACGCGCACTGCCAGAACCTCATCTCCGCCTGCTTCATGGCGCACATCAACACCTCGGGTGTCCACGTGCCGCTCTGGCTGGCCTCCGAGTCGTCGACGATCGGCTGGAGCACCGACACGACGAACTACCCCTATCAGGAGGGGACGTTCTTCGGCAACATCATGACGACCGGCAACCTGTCGAACCTCGGCATGCCGAACGTCACCGGCCCGGCGGCGTACTTCTGCGAGGGCGCGGGCATCAGTGCCGGCGTCGTCGCGGGCCGCCTCACCGTGGGCGCCATGTATGGCGCGCCGTACTCGAACCCGTACGGCACGAACGTCAAGTGCCAGGACCGGAACGGCGCCAGCGGCCCCCTCCACACGAACGCCGCCGATTACACCACGAACGGCGTTCCGAACGGCTACAAGACGGCCTGCTCCAGCCAGTACTGCTGGCAGAACGGTGAGACGATCACCGTGTGGCGCAACCCGAACTACTCGCCGGTGTTCGACACCGTCTACAACTACACCATCGTGCCGCAGGCCACGACGACCTCGTCGATGGACACCGACAGCAACGGCAACTTGGTGCAGCTCAGCATCCCGCAGGCCGGCCCTGGCCCCGACCAGAAGTTCCAGATCCTTCGCAGCAACACCACGCACTGGAAGGTCGTCAAGGCCAATGACCACAACAAGTGCGCGATGCCGAAGGGCCGGGCCACGATCAACGGGACGCAGATGTCGGTCGTGCCGTGCGACGGGACGCCGGACCAGGACTTCGACGTCACCGCCAACGCCAACAACGGCGGCTTCGCGCTCAAGCACGTCCCCTCGGGCCGCTGCCTCGAGATGCCGTACAACCAGCACGGTGACGGCGCCGCGATGGACATCTACGACTGCTGGAACGGCACGAACCAGCTGTTCGGCATGAAGCCCTCGTACAACTAAGCCGAGCGCATAGCGCTCTTCCCTCGAAGGCCGGTCCGCGAAAGCGGGCCGGCCTTTCGGTTTTTGGTGGCGTCACTTCATCGGCGCGTATTCGCGGCGGGCGACGACGGAGACGAGCTCGTGGGCCGGCAGCAGGAGGCCGGTCAGCTCGCGGCCGTACACGCAGCCGGTGTCGAGGCCGGTCGCGTGCGCGTGCTGCTGGAGGCCGCGGATGGCGTCGTGACCGAACACGGCGTGCTCCGGTCCCTTCCAGAGCGAGGCCCACGGTGCGCCCTCGATCCGCTTCGACGGCGTACCGTCGGCCCTGACGCTGCGCATGGCGAGCAGGTGCTCGCGCTCCTGCTTCTCGACGGGGACACCGGGCACCATGCCGCCGTGAACGACGACGTGCGGATCCTCGAGCGCGAGGCGCAGCCAGAGCGGACGGGCGGCCAGCCAGTCGGCATCGGCTTCGCTCAGCGTCTTGGCGACGCGCAGATGATGCGGCTTCGCGTCGGGGCTGCCCTCGCGCGCGCGCAGGATGTGGTCGTCGTGGTTGCCGAGCACGGCGGCGGCGCCCGATTCGCGCGCCCAGGCGACCACCCCCGCCGAATCGGGGCCCTTCGCGACGAGGTCCCCGACCAGCACGACGCGGTCGCCGGCTGTGATGCCGGCCTTCGTGATCAGCGCGAGCAGCTCGTCCAGGCAGCCATGGACGTCGCCGATGACGAGCGTGCGTGGCGACGGCTTGGAACGCGCGCCCATGAACAGGGGCGGATCAGCCCTCGCTGACGCTGATCTTGTTCATCTTGATCGGCGTCTTCGGCCGGTCGCCCGGTCCGCGCGGCGCCTTCGAGATGGCGTCGACGACGTCCATGCCGCCGACCACCTTGCCGAACACCGGGTGCTTCGACTGCCCCGGCGAGAACCAGTCGAGGTACCCATTGTCGACGACGTTGATGAAGAACTGCGAGCTACCCGTGTTCGGGCCGGCGTTGGCCATCGACAGCGTGCCGCGCGAATTGGAGATCTTCGCGTCGGGCAGGTGCTCGTCCTTGATGCGCCCATGCGGGCTGTCCCCCGTGCCGGCGCGCGGACTGTTCGGATCCTTGCTGTGCGGGCAGCCGAACTGGACCATGAACTTGTCGATCACGCGGTGGAAGTGAAGCCCGTCGTAGAAGCCTTCCTTGGCGAGCGTGACGAAATTTCCGGCGGTGATCGGCATCTTGTCGGTGAAAAGCTCGACCTTGATGTCGCCCATGGAGGTCGAGAGCGTCGCGGTGGGGTTTGCCATGCGGCGCATGGTAACACCGCGTTTGCCTCTTACAAGGAGGCGGCGACCTCGTCGAGCGACTCGAATTCCTCGACGGTCCGGCCCGCGACGCGCGCGAGATCGGCCAGACTGCTGCCCGCCACCGCGAAGATCCGATCGCACGTCAGCGCGGCCGCCAGATCCAGGCGCCCGTCGCCGATGTAAGCGACCTGGTGGCCCGGGTGGCGCGCCCGCAGGTCCGCGACGATCCGGCTCTTGAAGTCTTCGCCCGGGCCGAGAACGATCGTCGTCGGCAACGTCACGCGCCAGCTCCATTCGTTGAACGAGCCGATGAACGACGTGAACGGGATCCACGCGGGCAGCAGCGCCTCGATGTAGAAGGTCAGGCCGTGACTGACGACGGCGAGGTGCCAGCCGCGGCCGCGGCAGAACGTCGCCAGCGCCTCGACCCCCGGACGCATCCGGGTGTTGGCGCGGATGTCGGCCAGCAGCTCCTTGGGCGGAACGCGGACGTCCGCGTACCCCTGGGCGATCATCTGCAGCGGCGTCTGGCGTCCCTCGTACGTCGGCGGCAGCAGCTTCGCCCGCCAGTCGTAGTCGAGGTACTTGTCCCAGATGTACGTCGTGACGTCGTCCAGCGTCAGCGTCCCGTCGAAGTCGGAGACGATGATCATGACGGCAGCCCGGAAGGCCCTGCGGCGAACGTCGCGACGACCGGCGCGTGATCGCTGGTCCCGAACGTGCGCATCGAGACGCAGCTCGAGACCTGCGCGGCCAGGACGCCGCTTGCCAGCACGTAGTCGAGCCGCCAACCGATGTTGCGCTGGCGCATGTTCCGCCACGGCGCCCACCAGGTGAAGAGCGCATCGTTGGTCGGATCCTGTTCGCGCCCGACGTCGTGAAGGCCGCCCGCGTCCAGGATCCGTTCCAACATCGCGCGCTCGTCCGACCGCTGTCCCACGGCGCGGTTGTCGCGCTGATCCGGATGCACGTCCATTTCCGTGCGCGCGATGTTGATGTCGCCGCACAGGACGACGCGGTCGCCGGTCGCGCGAAGCGCCGCGACGTAGGCCGCCATCGCCTCGAGAAACCGCACCTTGCCGGCGAAGTCCCGTCCGCCGTTCGGGACGTAGATCGACACGACCAGCGTCCCACCCACGCGCGCCGCGGCGATCCGCGTATCGACGTCGAAGTCTGGATGAACGTACAGGGGCCGGGCCGCCTCGATCTGCTTGCGCACGAGCAGCGCCACGCCCGAATAGCCCTTCGTGCCGTGCCAGTAGCACCAGTAGTCGGTGAGGGCGAGCTCGCCGACTCTGCCGGGGATGTGGTCGCGGGCCGCCTTGATCTCCTGCAGGCAGAGCACGTCGGGCCGTTCCTGCGCCACGAACGTGGCGACCTCGTCCTGGCGCGCGCGGATGCCGTTGACGTTCCAGGTCGCAATCTTCACAGGGTCGGGCGCTCCACGCTGTTCACTCACTATTCCAGCAGTGTCCCCGAACGATCACGACCGGCTCAGGCCGCGGCCCGTCGGCGCTTCAGCACGGCGTCCAGAAATGACTGGCGCAGGAAGCAGACGCCCAGGAACGTCGTCAGCACCGAGGCCACGGGGTCGACGTTCAACCGCCAGGCGAGCCAGACCAGCAGCGCCGCCCCGCCGGCGAGGGCGCCGACGTTGGTCGCCCGCCGGAGCCCGGCCGGCAGCGCCAGCCAGCGTTCCGGCCCGGCGGGCGGTGGCACGCCCTCGCTGGCGAGCGTGGCGGCGCGCTCGGGCAGCAGATGGACGGCGATGAAGCTCGCGAAATAGGTGACCGCGGCGACCAGCACCAGCATGTGCAGCGACAGCTTGTCGGACGACCCGCCGGCGATCCCGAACAGGGCGCGCTGCACGCCGCGCAACGCCGAGAACGCCATGCCGTGCTCGTACAGCCAGGCGCCGCTGGAGTAGCTGAACGTGTTGCTCAGGTTGGCGACCGACATGAAGCCGGCGAACAGGCTGCCGGCCGCCGCGACCGGGACGACCGCGCCGACCAGGCTGTACGTGCTCATCCAGATCAGCTGCATCCCCGCCGACACCAGCGCCATGTCGAGACAGAGCAGCCCCAGGCGCACCGCGCGCGCGTCGACGAACGGCAACGCGTGCGACAGCGCGCCGGTGACCGCGCTGAACCACGGTTCGAGCAGGGCCAGCTGGGTCAGGCTCAGGACCACGCCGACGACGATGTAGATGCGAAACAGCGCGCGCAGACCGATGCGCTCCTGCCAGCGCACGCCCTTCCAAACGAACAGCAGCACACCCGCGAAGAAGCCGGCGTTCCCGGCGGCGTTCGCGACCCCGACCTGCGTCTGCGAAAAGTGCAGCGTCTCGGTCATGTAGTTCACGAAGATCGGACCGAACATCGGCTGGAAGTGGATCAGGAAGAAGAACAGCATGATGCCGAGGATCGAGCCCGAGTTGAGGCCCGCCCAGAACTGCGCGATCGAACGCCTCACCGGGATCGACACCGCCGTGTCCTTCGGCAGTCGCAGCACGAACAGCAGCACCAGCAGCGGCACCGCCGCCAGCGCGACGAGAAACCCCTTGAACGGCACGTGGTCGGTCGCGTACCCGCCCAGGAATGCCGCCAGCGTCCCGCTGCCGTAGATCGCCAGCCAGCAGATCGCCTGGTTGAGACCGACCGTCGACGCCCGCGAGCGGCCCGTGGCCTGCGCCTCCTCGGCGCCCGCGATCACGGTCGCGCGATCGATGGCGACGTCGCTGCCCGCCATCACGACCGACAACCCGAACATCACGCCGAAGAACATGTAAGGCCCGCTGTCGAGCAGCGGCGACAACAGGAAACCGAGCGTCGCGACGGCCAGGAGGCCGATGAGTATCGTGCGCGTCCGGCCGTAGGCGTCGATCAGGAAGCCGATGATCGGCTTGAAGCTCCAGGCCAGGTACGACTTCGCGAACAGGCTCTGCGCGGTGCCCTCGCCCAGACCGTGGGTCTTGCTGAGGTGGGCGATGAACGGCTGGTAGGTGATCCCCTGGAACGGGTTCGCCACCCCCTGCAGCACGTAGCCGAGCGCGAAGACGACCTTCAGCGGGTCGATCCCGCGGGGCCTCGGCTCGGTCGTCACACGGGAAAGAATATCCCCGCGGGAGGCGCGCCGCCCTCCCGCGGGTCGAAGAATCGGATCTCGTTAAAACCGGACTGTTACAACCGGACCTGGATCTCGTAGCGCCGGTTCTTGGCCTTCTTCGCCGGCGTGTTGTCCGGCGTGACCAGCGGCCGGTCCGAGCCCATGCCGATCGCCGTGATCTCACCCGGCTGGATGCCGCGGTTGACCAGCTCCTTGACGATCACCTGGGCGCGCTTGCCCGACAGTTCCTTGTTGTGATCGGCCTTGCCGCTCGAATCGGTGTGGCCGGAGACCTCGAACTTGTACGCCTTCACGCCGGCCATCTGCAGGCGCTTCTTGGCGTCGACCAGCGCGTCCGCCAGCTTCTTGATCTTGGAGTCGCAACCCGGCATCAGCTGGTCGCTGTCCGTCTTGAAGCTGCACTGATTCTTGCGTCCTTCCGCCAGCAGCTTGGCGTTCACTTCCTTCTCCGCCTTGCCCTTGGCGCCGCTTTCCGCTGCGCCCTTGGCCTTGTCCATCAGGCCGCCGAGCTGCGCGTCGACGCGCGCCGCCAGCAGCATCCCCAGCGCAACCAACACAACCGTAATTCCGGTTTTTCGAACCGCCGTTTGGTTTCTCATGGCCGAAGACGATAGCGACCTGCGGCCTACGGGTAAAGACCCAACATGGGGTCTGAACTCAGCGATTTACTTTATGAAACCGACGTCGTCGATCCAGATCTCGAAGTCGCGCGCCTTCGCCGACCCGGTCGAGTAATCGGCGTTGATCTGGATCGCCATCGCGGTCAGCTTGTCGGCGGACAGCGTGTTCGAGGGCGGGTGATAGCCGCCGTTGCCGGGATCCTGCTTGGTGTCGACGAACAGGATCTGAAAGCGCTTCCAGGTGGTGTCGACCTGGTCGTTCGCGTAGCCAGTGAACGCCATGTCGGCGGCCGCGTCGCCCTTGAGGCCGAACTGGACCAGGTACGGGCTGCAGTTCAGCGCGGACTGCGCGTTGTAGATGCACCGGCAGGAACCATCGGAGGCCATACAGATCGGCGGCGCGGTCGCACTGCTGGGATCGGGCATGTCGTGTGACGGCGCCGCACCGTCCGTGTAGAGGTCCGGGAAGCTGACCTGGATGCCGTCGAGCGGCGCCGAAGCCTTCGCCCAGAACGCGACGCCGCGGTACATGCTCGCGTCGTAGGTCATCTTGTCGCCGTAGCCGCCGTCGCCGTCGGGCGGACGCGGCCGCCAGTCGACGCCGGTCGCGGCGCCCCACATCGCGAAGCCCTGTCCCTTGAGGTGCAGCGCGCCACCCGGCGAGCAGTTCGGGTTGCCCTGGCCGAACGCGATGTCGTAGCCGGTCGCGCCGCCCGTCAGAAACATCCCAAGGTTGTCGCCGTACGTGTACCAGCCCCCCTGCCGTCCACCCACGGGCGCCAGCGCGTTATCCTGCTCGAAGTCGGAGATGACGTCGTTCGGATTGTTTTGAGGGCAGCTCGCCAGCAGACCGGGCCCGTCGCCGCCATCGCTGCC
>DATFXS010000343.1:0-6678 GCA_035315605.1 Polyangia bacterium | reverse complement strand
ACCCGACGACCTGCAGCGACGCAGACGCGATGGCGGGCTGGGTCGCGTACAAGGCCGCGCTGATCGTCGCCGATGGCACCGACGGATCGATGCGCGTCTCGCGCCCGGAGAACAGCAACGACACCGTCTCCGAAGGGATCTCGTACGGGATGCTGTTCGCCGTCTACATGAACGACAAGACGACGTTCGACGCGCTCTGGAAGTACGAGCAGAAGCACCTCGACGCGAAGGGCCTGATGAACTGGCACATCAACTCGAGCGGCACCACGGCGGGCATGAACTCCGCGACAGACGCCGACGAGGACATGGCGTTCGCGCTGGTGATGGCCGACAAGCAGTGGGGCGGCTACACCACGACGGCGACGGCCATGCTGACGACCGTCGCGATGGCCGACTTCGCCACCGACGGCTCGATCCAGGGCGGCGACACCTACCCGAACGCGGTCAACCCGTCGTACATCGCGCCCGCGTTCTACCGGGTGTTCGCCGCTTATGGCGACAACACGCGCTGGACGACCATCCTGAACAAGTCGTACATGCTGCTGGCATCGGCCCAGAACGCGACGACGGGCCTGGTGCCGGACTGGTCCGTCGGAAACCGCACCAACACGAACTACGGTTACGACGCCACCCGCACGCCGTTCCGGGTCGCGGTGGACGTATGCTGGAGCGGCGACGCCGACGCCAAGACCTTCTCGCAGAAGATCGGGACGTTCTTCGCGGGCATCGGCGCCGCCAACATCGTCGATGGCTACACCGTCAGCAGCGGGGCCGCGAGCGGCAGCAACAAGAACTCGACCTTCATCGGTCCGGCCGGCGCCGCCGGGATGGCCTCGAACCAGACGAAGCTGGTCGCCGACGCGTACGCGCGCGTCGCCGCCGACGCCAAGGCGGCGGGTACGAATTACTACGATCGCTCCTGGGCGCTGTTCACGGTCATGCTGATGACCGGCAACTTCGTCAACTTCCAGTCGCCCTAGGCGCCTCAGCGCGGGCCCAGCTCGGTCGCGAACACGCGCCGCGCCTCGGCGAGCGGATCGGCCTCCCGACGTCGAATCAACCGATAGCGGACGTTCATCACGGCGCGATCGCCAGGCGCGAGGTCGACGAGGGGGCCCAGCAATTCGAGCTCCACGTAAGGCTCGGCGGCGTCGGAGCTGGTGTAGATCTGCGCGTGCGCGCCACCCACGTGCGGCGCGCCGGGCGCCGCCGTCCGCACCATGTAGCCGGCATCCACGTGCGTCTCCACCTTCTCGATCGCGAGATCACGACCCGGCCCGACCCAGAGCAGCGCATCGGCGTCGCTGGCGATCATGGTCTTTTCGGCCGGGTCGCGCGCCAGCGATAGCAGCCGGCCGTCGACCCGCAGATCCTTCGGCGTCGCGGGCATCAGATTCTTGTAACCGCCCGGAAAGGAGGATGTTCGCGGCAGCAGCGCGAACACCCTGTCCGGCGAAGTCAGCTGCGTGATTGTCCAGACCGCGACACGGACCGGCGCGCCGCCGACGTTCTTGTAGGCGGTTTCGACGAACAAGAGATCGTTCTCGAGCCTCACCGTCCGACGCACCTGCATCCCGTATGCGGCATCGACCGGCGACACCAACTCGATCTGGCCCGGATCGCCCTCCAGCGCCGTGTACGGCTTCGCGTCGAAGGTCGCGGGGGGCGGCCAACCCTTTCCCACAATCCGCTCCCAGTCCGACTGCGGCGCCGGCCACGCCTTGTCGCCGCCAAAGTTGATCCAGCCGTTCTCGTCGGGCGCCAGCGCCGGCCCGAGCTGCCCGTGCTGCCAGATCGGATCCGACGCGCCCCCGTCGCCCGCGAACGCCAGGCTCATGATCCGCCCGATGGCGGGCACGACCACCACCTCCAGGCGCCCATTGCGCAGCGCGGTCGCCGGCCAGCCATGGAAATCCATCGCCTCGACCTTACCGCGATCCAGATATGGGACGTGGTTCGGTGATCCAGGCGGATTTCGACAGCCGGGCGCCAACGAGACGACGAAGGCGGCGAAGTGCAACCAGCTACGTCGGCGGCCGCGCACGGCGGGTCACGCCTTCATTTCCAACTGCCGGAACGAATAGGACGGATGATCCGCCACGAACTTGGTGAGCGACTCGGCCAGGTCGGGCGGGATGTCGTTGATCTCGATGCGCGTCTTCGCGCCCGGCTTGTTCCCCTTGGCGTCCATGATCAGAAACACCAGGATCTGCTGCTTCGCGAGATCGTCGAGCGGCGGCGTCAGGCGTTCCCACGGGACGTAGAGAGGCTTCAACCGCCACAGGCGATCGAGGCTCATCACCGTCGACGGCATGAAGATGTAAAGGTAGGTCATCAAGCTGTCCTGATCGCGGACGGCTTCGACCTGCCCCAGCATCCACTCGACGTAATCGGGCGTGAGCGCGGGATATCGCTCGCCCCGCTTTGGCCGCTTCTTTGACGACGCCGCCGGCCTGGCGCGCCGTCGCTTGCCGGCCGCTCGCTTTCGCCGCTGGGGCGGCACGGATCAGGTCTTGAGCTCGGAAGATTCGTCCGCGGCCGGCTGGCGCGCTGCCGGGGCAGCCGGCGCGTTCGACTTTTCGTCGAGGAGCGCCAGCGCGACCGCCAGGGCCCGCCGCGTCTTCTCGGTCGTCTTGTCGTCGGCGCGGATGCGCTGGTACGCGCGCACGATCTGGTCCTCGTAGTCGGCGACCTTGGCTTCCAGCTCGGCGATGCGATCGCGCTGCTGCGCCAGCTTGACGTCGCGGTTGCCGAGCTCGACGCGCGCGGCGTCGAGATCCGCCTCCAGTCCCGACAGCCGGCGGTACGCTTGTTCGATCTCCTGCACGCGCGCCGCCAGCTCGCCCTCGGCGCGCGCCGCGCGCCCAAGCGCCTGGTCGTACTCGGCGCGGTGCTTTTCGGTCAGCTCTGTCTTCTCCGTCAGGTGCCGCCGCTCGATGTCGGTGACGCGCGCGTGGTGCTCCTCGTCGCGCCCCTGCAGCTCGCCCCGGCGTCGCGTCTCGGCGGCCTCCAGCTCGGCCACCCGCCGCGCCTCCTGCTCGGCGATGTCGCGCTGGCGCCGCTCCTCCGCCCCCGCCAGCTCCTCCTCCTGGCGGCGCCGCATGGCGAGGATCTCGTTGCGGTGATCGCGCTCCTTCTGTTCGGTCAGCGCCTCGTACGCCTGCCGCTCGGAGGCCAGCTGGACCCCCTGCTCCTCGCGCGCCGCCGCGATCGCCTTCTCGTGCTCCCTCCGGATCTTGCCGATCTCGGACGACAGCCGCTCGCTGCCCGTCGCCTGCTCCTCGGCGATGCGCCGCTGCAACCCGTCGACCTCGGCGCGGTGCGCGCTCTCGGTGCGGGCCAGCTCGGCCTGCCGGGCGCCCTCGGCGGCCGCCACCGCCTGCCCATGCTCGTCATTCAGCTTCGCCACCTCGGCCCGGTGCGTCTCCTCCGCCTCCGCCAGGCGCGATTCGCCGTCGGCGCGCAGCCGCTCGTTCTCGCCGCGCGCGCGCGCGTCCTCCTGGGCCATCCGTTTCTTCAGCCCGTCGATCTCCTCGCGCGCCTTGCGCAGCTCTTCGTGGGCGTCGTCGAGACGCGCCTTGAACGCCTTCTCGCGCTCCGCCGACTTCTGGCCGTCCTGCCCCAGCTCGGCGACGCGCTCGTTGGCGGCGACCAGGTTGCGCTCGAAGCCCAGCGACGCTTCTTCGAGATCGCGCCGCGCCCGATCCAGCTCCCGGATCTTGTCCTTGTGGTCCAGGATCTGGCGGTCCTTCGCGTCCAGCGCGTCGCGCAGGTCGAGGATGTCCTTTTCCTTCTTGTTGATGATCTCGCGCAGGCCGAGGAACTCCCGCTCCTTCGAGAAGGTCGCCGACTGCGTGAAGCGCTCGCGCGCCTCTTCGATCTCCTTGCGCAGCGTCTGCCGCTCGTTCTCGAGCGAGTGGATGCGCGCCTCCAGCTCGGAGTTGCGCGCCTCCGCCTCCTTCACCCGCCGCTCGTCGACGAAGCCTTCACCCAGCACCATGGCGGCGTTCGCGTCGGTCGCGACGTCGTTGAACTCGATCTCCTCCGGCCCGGGCGGAACGGCCTCTTCCAGGACCGGGATTGGCGACGGCACGGCCGACGCCGACTCGATCACCTCCGGTCCCAGCGTCTCGCCGGTCCGGTAACTATCCGGATCTTCCGGGGCGGCAGGCTCGCTCTTGCCCGGCCCCTGCTCCCAGCCGAGGTTCGGCGGCAAGTCGTCGTCGGACCAGAGGTTGCGCAGATCGACCATGTCGTCGTTCTTGGACAGGCTCTCGCCGCCCCCCGCCTCCAGCGCGGCGAACGCGGCCTGCGTGTCGGGATCGAACTTCTCGCCCTCGAACGGCGTCGCGCCGGTGTCGTGCGGCTCCTCCGTGGGGGTCTCGTCCTTGACGACGCCGTCGCCCATCAACGTCGTCCGCTCCTCCTCGTCGCCGTCGACGATCACGTCCTCGTCGTCCTCGGACAGCACGATGTCGGAATCCGCGTCCAGCTCGTGGACCTCGTCTTCGCCCACCTCCAGCCCGACCAGGCCCGCGACCTTGTGGACGAACGCGCCCTCGTCGAGCGGCTTGAGCAGGTACTCGTCGGCCCGTGACTTCAGCTTCTTGTGCTGCTCGAAGGTCGCCAGCGTCTCCTCCGACGAGATCATCACCAGCGGCACCTCGCGCAGGCTCGGGCTCCGGCGCAGCTTGTTCGAGATCGCGTAGCCGACCTTGCGGGGCTCGACTGACAGAATGATGACGGACGGCTTGTTGGTCCGGCCCCACTCCATCGCGTCGTCGCCGTTCGAGATGTTCTCGACCTTGAACCCCTTCGGCTCCAGCAACCTGCGTATCTGGTTTGCCGTGTCGGTATCCGGTTCGATTGCGAGCGCGATTCGATCGGCCATCTCGTCTCCTGACCTGGGGCCTTAGCCCTCTACGGAGCCTCAATCTCTGAACAGAGAACGCCCATCCTACCAGAACTTCAGGGCTAACCGGGAGCCGTCGAAGCGGCTCTACCGGCCGAAAGAGGTCGTCACCAGCCGGGCCAGCGTGTCCTCGTCGTAGTCAGCCGTGACGACGTAGCCGAGGCCGCGGTCGCGGTAAGCCGCGGTCGAGATGCCCGGCCCGGTGCCGAGATAGATCTCGCGGCCGTTCACCACCCGGTGCTCGCGCGCTTCGATCGGCTCGTCGCGCGGATCGAACACCAGGAACGTGACGCGATGTCCGTCGGAGACCTGGTAGACGAGGTAGGCAGCCGGCCGTGCGCCGAGGTTGACCAGGCGGCCCCCCTGACAGGTGGCCCCGCCGCCGAGCGCTGGCGCGTGCACGGGGAATTCCAGCTTGCCCTGGAACCACGAGGCGATCGAACCACACGAGCCGGTCACGTCGGGGGGCGGCTGACGCGTGAACATGCTCGCGGCTTGCTCGAGCACCATCGAGTTCGAGCGCCGCACGGTCCCGGTGATCGCGACGATCAAGAACACCGCGGCGGCCGCGGGAACGATGCGCGGCAGCGACATCCAGGCGGGCCAGCGGCGCGGCGCGATCGGCTGCGACCCGAGCGCCTCCTCGACGCGCCTGCGCAACGTGAACGGGACCTCCGGCCGGTGGAGATGGGCGCGGACCGCCGCGCGAAAGCGCGTCTGCACGTGCACGCGCCGCGCGCACCCCGGACAGCTGGCCAGGTGCCGTTCGACCGATTCGCGATCGACGCCGTCGAGCTCACCGTCGACGTACGCTTGCACCGTCGCAGTCGTCTCGACGCAATTCATTCGTCCCCTCCCCCACCCTCGCCCTGCTTTTGCCGACGGAAAGCCTCGAGGTCCAGCGTCTCCGCCCCGTTCCCGGGGGCAATGATCCCCTGCTCGACCGCGTACTCGTAGAGCAGGCCCTGCAGAATCTTGCGCCCGCGATACAGCCGGGACATCACGGTACCGGCCGGACAGTCCATGATCTCGGCGATCTCCTTGTATGAGAAGTCTTCCAGGTCGGCCAGAACGACAGCCAGCCGGAAGTCGGGCGGCACCGCCGCCAGCGCCTTCTCGACGTCGGCGGAGACCATCCGCCCGAGCAGCGCGGTCTCCGAATCGCGCCCGTCGCCGCCCGCGCCGGCCAGGAACTGTTCGAGGTTCGCGGACGACGATTCGGCCTCCGTCATCACGACGTGCTCACGCTCGCGCTCGCGGTACTGATTGCAGAAGACGTTGGTCAGGATCCGGAACAGCCAAGCCTTGCAGTTGGTTCCGGCCTCGAAGGTGTCGAAGAACCGGTAGGCGCGCAGCAGCGTCTCCTGCACCAGATCCTCGGCGTCCTTCGGATCGCGCGTCATGCGCAGCGCCGCGCCATAGAGTGCCGACAGGTGAGGCAGCGCCTCGCGTTCGAAGTCCGCTCTGATTGGCCGTCGCTTCATCACGTCTCGCGGTCCATGGTCGGAAACCCGGATGCCCCTTGAGTTTATTCCATGGCCCGCGACAAAAAGGCGAAGGCAGAGACTGACTAGTAACAGGCTGCGTCGACGACCAGCCGCCGGCCCATTCCCATGCCGGTCAGGTCCGCATAGGTCGAGCTGAGCAGGTTCTGGCCCGCCACCATGGGATCGGGCCGGGCGACGGCCGAGGCGCCCGAGATGTTGCCCTCGAGGGATGGGTAGATCAGCGAGCCTGACCGGCGGTTGCCGGCACGGTCGACCCGC
>DATFXS010000342.1:0-2509 GCA_035315605.1 Polyangia bacterium | reverse complement strand
AACCTTCCCGTGGCCGACACCGCCGACGCGATCGCGTTTCACGCCAGCCTGGTCGACATCGTGAACACCACCACCACGAAGGGGATGAAGTTCACGGGCGAGCTGCTGAACAACGAGTTCGGCCCGAGCTGGATGGGCGACATCTCCCGCGACAACGAGATCGCCGCCAGCTACATCGTCAAGATGATCCACCGGCTCGGAACGGACCCGACCGTGGCGGCGCCATCGGCCTACGCCTACTGGGCCGTCTCCGATCTGTACGAGGAGAACTACACGGGCACGAATTCGGCTTTTCGCCCCGGAAATTGGGGCCTGATGCTGAAGGGCGATCCGCAGATCCCGGAATCGTTCGACGTCGCCAAGCCGTCGTTCAACGCGTTTCGCCTGCTGCACATGATGGGCGACCAGCAGCTCGCCGTCACAGGCGGGATGACCGGCGACGGCGTGAACGCGGCGGCGACCCGCAGCGCCGACGGGCACGCCGTCCAGATCCTGGTCTACTTCCACGTCGACGGCGGCCAGGGCGACTCGACCCAGTCGGTCCCCGTGTCGCTGACCGTGAACAACCTGCCGTTCTCGGGCCCGGTGCGTGTCCGTCAGACCCTGGTCGATCGCGGGCACGCCAACGCCTACCGGACTTGGGTGGCGATGGGCCAGCCGCCCCGGCCGACGCAGGCGCAGTGGGTGATGCTGCGCGACGCCGCCGAGCTCTGCACCTACGATACGACCGTGCCTTCCGGCAGCGGCTCGCTGACGCTGACGATCCCGCAGAGCATCTACGGCGTCACGTTGATCGAGCTGACCAGCGGCGGCTAGCGTCAGCTGCGGAAGACGAAGTACGCGGCGCCGACCAGGCAGCAGCTCGCCCACAGGTAATCGAGCTTGAGGGGCTGGCGCATGTAGAGCAGCGCGAACGGGACGAAAACGGCGAGCGTCACGATCTCCTGCATGATCTTCAGCTGCGCCAAGCTGAGCGCGGTGTAGCCGATCCGGTTCGCGGGCACCTGCAGCAGATATTCGAACAGCGCGATCGACCAGCTGACGATCGCCGCGACGTACCAGGGGCGGCCTCCCAGCGTCTTGAGGTGTCCGTACCAGGCGAACAACATGAAGGCGTTCGAAAGCACGAGCAGGCCGATGGTGCGGAAAGCGATGGCGTAATTCATGGCGCGGCGAGACTAGCAGACCCGCGCGGCTAACCTTCGCGCCGGCCGCGGTCACCAACGGGGTATGGCAACGTCAATGCGAGTTGCCGCGATCGCGACCGCGATCGCGGCCGTCGTGTGCGCGGCCGGCGAGGCGCGCGCGACGGAGGTTGGATACAGCCGGCAATTCGGGGTCGGTGCCATCCTGGGCGATCCGACCGGCCTGTCGGGCAAGCTCTGGGTGGGCCAGACGAACGCGATCGACATCGGTATCGGCTTCTACGGCTACGGCGGGTTCCGGGGCGGCTGCTTCCACGACCGGGCCGGCCGGACGATCTGCGACCCGGGCTACGGTTACGGATACGGCACCAGCAGCGGCAGCGTGCACGTCGACTACCTCTGGGAGTCGAAGCTCTATGATGCGAGCGGCAAGGTCCAGCTGGACTGGCACATCGGCGGCGGCGCCCGCGCCTTCTTCCTGGGCGATCCGTGCGGTTCCGGCTGCTGGGACATCGGCGTCCGCGCCCCGATCGGGCTGGACCTGACCTTCGCCCGGCCGAGCTTCCTCGAGGTGTTCATCGAGATCGCGCCGGCCCTGTATGCAGTCCCTGCCATGTTCCTGGCGCTGGAGGGCGGGTTGGGCGTGCGCGGCTACTTCTGAAGGCCGGCCGCCGGATTTCGATATCATTGGGAACGTGACCGGAGCCTGGACCGTCCTGGCGGCGCTTTCGCTGGTGCGCGCCCAGGCGGTCGATCAGATCGTCGTCACCGCGGCGCCGTCGATGGACGCGCAGCGGCTGGCGGACGCGCTGCGCGTCTATCTCGACGAGTTCGGGATCCGCGTCGAGACGCGCGCGGCCGGTGAGGCCGACGACCTGCGCAAGCGGATCGACGACGCGCGCCAGCTGGGCGAGGACCTGCGCGCCGTCGCGGTCGTGCGCGCCGAACGGGGCGCGCGCGGCGCCGTGGAGATCGAGCTCATCGATCTTCAGACCGACAAGGCGCTGGTCGTCAGCGTGCCGCGGCCCGAGCGCGACGAGGACCTGTATCGCGCCCTCGCCCTGAAAATCCAGGCGGTCCTGCGCGCGACGCTGTCGGAGGCGCGCGGCAACCTGGATCCGAAGTCGTCGCTGGGTCGGCTGGTGACCGAGGGCGGCGCTCCGCCGCGCATGGAGACGCCGCCGCCCGCGCCCGCACGCGCGGGGCTGGCGCTGGACATCGGCTACGGCGTCGTGTCGTTCCCGGACGGCGGCCCGCTGTTCGGCGGGCTGGCGGTCCGCGCGGCGTGGCGGCCCCGGCCGCAGCTGGAGCTGGCGATCGGAACCGCGGCCCTGGCGTCTGCCAGCGCGTCGAACGGATCGGTC
>DATFXS010000341.1:0-3208 GCA_035315605.1 Polyangia bacterium | reverse complement strand
AGATCGTTCGCGTAGCCGAGAAACTGCCGGAACCAGCTCTCGGCCTCGGCCAGCGAGCCGCCGCCGCCCGCCAGGTGCTCCGTCACCCAGGCGCTGCAGATGCCGAACGCGCCCTCGCCAAGCTCGAGCGCGGCCTCGTTGCGGAAGATGAGGCCCGGCGCCGCCCGCAGGCGGTCCATGATCAGACGGTACGTGCCGCGCATGCGCGCGTCGGTGGACGCGACGAAGTCGTAGCGACCGAGCAGCAGCAGGCTCGCGTCGACGGTGCTGCCGCCCAGCACCTCGGTGTAGCTGCCGAGGGGCGCGCTGAAACCGTCGCGATCGATCTCCGCGCGGATGGCGGCCCATTCGCGTTCGAACTTCTCGGCGGGCAGCCGGCGGATCAAGCCGGCCCGATGCAGCTGCAGCAGGCGATCCAGCGCGACCCAGCACATCGCCCGCGAATAGGTGTGGTGACTGGGCGGCTCGCGCGGCTCCCAGATGCCCTGGTCGGGCCGGCGCCAGTTGGCGCAGACGAACTCGCCGATCTGGCGCAGCATCGACTGCGTTTCGCGCGCGAGGCGCCGCCCGCGCCGGCACATCTCGGCGACCGCCGCCACCAGCTCGCCGTAGCCGTCCAGTTGCAGCTGGCCGGCGGCGGCGTTGCGCACGCGCACCGGGCGCGACCCGAGATGGCCCTGCAGATGATCGAGCGTCACCTCTGCTGCCGGAACGCCGCCGTGCACGTCGTAGAGGACGCTCAGCGCGGGGCGCGTCAGCCGCGTGCTGTGCAGCAGCCAGTCGAGAAACGCCGACGCCTCGTCGTCGTAGCCGAAATCCGACAGCGACGCGACCGTCAGCGCCGCGTCGCGCACCCAGCAGAAGCGATAGTCCCAGTTCATGCTGCCGCCGATTCGCTCGGGCAGCGACGTGGTCGGCGCCGCGACGATCGCGCCGGAGGGGGCGTAATCCAGCAGCTTCAGCGCCAGCACGCTGCGAACGACGGCGGCGCGGTAGGGACCGTCGTACGCGCAGCGCGCGGCCCAGCGCCGCCACCAGTCGATCGTCCGGTCCACCGCGCGCGCGGCCTCGGCGCCGAGCGGCGGCAGCACCGCCGGCCCGTCATGGTCAAAGGCGAGCGAGACCGTGGCGCGCTCGCCCGCGGCGAGCGTGATGCGCCCCTCGACCGCCTGCGCCGCGACCAGCGCCAGCGGCCGATCGGCGCGCAAGGTGTAGAGGCGCCGGGCGTCCTCGATGCGGAAGCCGAGGGCGGGCGTCGCGCGGATCGGCACGACCCGGCGCGCGTAGTCGGGGCGCGGCTGGAAGTCGACGCGCATCTCGACGACGCCGCGCACCCCCTCGCAGACCCGCAGGATCTCGTGCTCCGGAAACAACGCCGTCGCCTTTTCCTCTTCGGAGAGGACGGGCATCAGATCGATGAGGCGCGCCTCGCCGTCCGCGGTCCGGAAGGTCGTGACCAGCACGTTCGATTCGTCGGCGTAGGCGCGCGTGGCGGTGAACGGCTCGGTGGGCGCGATCCGAAAATGGCCGCCGCGATCGCGGTCCAGCAACGCCGCCAGCAGCGACGGGCTGTCGAAGCGCGGCCAGCAGAGCCAGTCGATCGACCCGGATCGGTCGACCAGCGCCGCGGAACGGCAATTGCCGATGACGCCGTAATCCTGGATGAGCGCGGGCCCCATGCCGGTCGCCTTTCCGGTTAAGGTAGACACGCTCATGCAGAGCGGAATCGTCGTTCGGCCGGCGGTCCCCGGTGATGCGCCGGCCATGGCAGCGCTGCACGTCCGCGCCTGGCGGGCCGCCTACGAGGGTGTGATGCCGGACGCATTCCTCGCGCGGCTGGCCGTCGAGGAGCGCGAGGCGATGTGGCGACGCAGCCTGACCGAGCCCGACCTCGCGCCGGCTGAGCGGGTGATCCTGGTGGCCGAGGTCGAGGGGAGCGTGCGCGGCTTCGCGGCCGCCGGTCACGCCCGCGGCGATGACGAGCACGGACTCGGCGAGCTGTTCGCGATCAACGTCGATCCGCCTGCCTGGGGCGGCGACGCGAGCGGCGCGCTGCTGGCCGCCGCCAGCGCCTGGCTGGACGCCCGCTTCCCCGCCTCGATCCTCTGGGTGGTGGATCGCAACGAACGCGCGCGGTCTTTCTACGAGCGCGCCGGCTGGTCACCGGACGGCGCGACGAAGGTCGAGGACTACGACGGCACGGCCGTCCACGAGTGTCGCTACCGCCGCGCGGCCCAGCGCTAGGTCACATGCTGGCGCTCGAAAAGCCGGACAGCGTTCCGACCGCGAGGGCGTGCGCCATCATCTGCGCCCTCACCATCTCGGGCATGACCGTGGGGCTCACGTTCGGCAGTGTCGCGACGTCGAGCGCGTACACCTCGAATACATAGGTGTGCATCGAACCCATCGGGCACGGACCGTAGTAGCCGTCGCCGGTGAAACGGTTGATCTGCTGGGCCATGACCGGCGTCGTCAGTACCTGTGTTTTGGGGAGATTGCCGGGAAGCGACATCGTCGTCGGGGGCATGTCCCAAATCGTCCAGTGGACGAAGCCGTTGCTCATGTCGAGCAGCGCGATGCCGTAACTCATCGTGCCCGACGGACCCGCGGTCCACATCAGCGGGGGCGACATATGGCTGTTGCCGGTGCAGGTCTGTGCCGCCGGAATCATCATCCCTTCGGTAAACGCCGTGCTCGTCAGTGTCAGCGTCGCGGCCACGCCGCCCGTGCCGCCGCCGGCGCCGCCGCCGCGGCCGCCATTGCCGTTGCCGCCGCGTCCACCAGAGCCGGCCGTGCCGCCGGCGCCGCCGCGTCCGCCAGAGCCGGCGGTGCCGCTGGTGCCGCCGCGTCCTCCGGAGCCGGTCGTGCCGGCGTCACCGAATGTGCCGCCGCTGGCGTTGCCGCCGCGTCCGCCGCTGGCGCCACCGCCGGTGCCGGCCGTCGCGCTGCTGCCGCCGGAGCCGCCGGGGGGAGAGCCTGCATCGCCGGGCGAGGCGGCGACACCGGTGTTGCCGCCGCCACGGCCCCCGCCGCCGGTGGTGCCGCCAACGCCTGTCGTGCCCGCGGTGCCCGTCGTCCCGGCGGTGCCCGTCGTCCCCGCGGTCCCGACGGTGCCCGCCGTCCCGGTCGTTCCCGCCGTCCCGGTCGTTCCCGCCGTCCCGATGGTGCCCGCGGTGCCGTCCATTCCGGCCGATCCCGACGTTCCGGC
>DATFXS010000340.1:0-6951 GCA_035315605.1 Polyangia bacterium | reverse complement strand
CAGGCGCAAGCGATGTCCGGACCACGCAGCTTCCACACGTACGTTCACTCGTTGATCCAGACGCCGCTCCCCGATCTAGGGCGGCGCCTGATCGATTCGCTCGTTTGGTGCCGCGATCATCTCAACGGCGGCGAATGGGGTCAGTTGGCGCGCGCCACGCTGCTCTCGGGCGACGTCGCCTTCCACGGGGTCTCCTTCGGCGACCGACAGCTCGACTGGTTGGCCGAACAGATCGATCGCGGCAAGATCCGGACGCTCGCGGTCGATCTCGACTACCTCGCCTTCACGTACACGCGCGTGGCCGCCGACTACCAGACGACGGAGCTCATGTTCCACACGCTCTACTCCGAAGACGGGACCAGCCGATTCGTCGAGCGCTTCGCCGCCGTGTTCGCACCGGAGAGCACGCTCGTCGCCGATCGGCTGACCGGCCTGGGCGCGCTGTACGGGTTCGTGGAGGTGGTGCCGACCGACGGCGACCCGTCGCCGGCGTTCGCGAGCTGGTCGGGACACTACCGTGACTTCCTCGGGCCGAAGTTCCTCGCAGCGGTCGGCGGCGTTGCCGCGCTGCGCGCCGCCCTGCCGGATCACATCGTCTCCCTGGACACCGGCGGTTCCGCATGGCTGCAGATCCCCGTCGGACCGCTGGCCGCCAGCGCGCCCGCCGCCGAAGCTGCGCGCGCCGCGCTCACCCGCCTTCTCGTCGCGAACCTTCCTGACCGCCTCAGCGACCTCTGACGTGGCGCTTCGCGGACATGTAGGGCGGCGCCGTACCGAGCTGTAATCGACGGCGGTCGCGCTCACAGCGTGAGCCGTCTCGGCATGCTGGTTCCTCTTACCTCACAAAGGCTAAGTGGCACTGCGGACTTTTTGACGCAAGGAGAGCATGACGATGGATGCTCTGACCTGGTTCAAATCTGTTTTCCAACGTGCGCTGACGACTCCGGCTTCGTTGCGCGCCGACATGGCCACGGAAGCGTGGGCCGACGTACCGCTGCATCTCGCGGCGGCCCGCTTGCGGCCACGGGTGGCGGCGGCGGATGACGACGAGGATTGGAACGCCATGATCGCGCGCGCGAAGGTGCAGGCGGCGTCGTCGAGAGCGCCGAGCCCGCCGCCCCCTCCCTTGCCGCGGCAGGCAGTGCCGGAAACGCAGATCACGCCTCCACCCGTGCCGGCCCGGCGGATACCGGCGAGAGCGCCGAGCCCGGCGCCTCCTCCGTTACCGCGGCGCGCGACGCCGGAATCGCAGGTCACACCGCCGCCCGTACCGACGCGGCGAGCACCGTCGCCATTGATGGCCAAGCTGAGAGCGCCGCGCGCGAATCCGGACTTGGTCGCCTGGGGCGAGCTTAAAAAGCTGGCAGCGTCGCGGCCGGCGCCCGCCGCCCATCGAGCGGCCGAAGCGGATCTGGTTACGCCGCCTCCGGTTGCCAAGGCCCGGCCGGCCGCCGCATCTTTGTTCCGCCCGGCGAAGCGACATTGACGCGGTATAGTGCCGTGGACCGCCATGGCCTATGAAGTGGATTTCACCAACGTCTCGACCACCGGGCTGGAGTCGTCGCCGGTAGCGAGCGCGCTCGCAGGCCTGCGCGCCAACGAGGCCCGCTATTACAAGAACAAGTACAACCACGTCTTTGCGGTCGAACCGGCGAGCAAGGCGCAGAAGACGATCGATTGGGTCCACGGCATCCTGAAGAAGGAGCGCGACCTCGTCATCCAGTCCCGCCCCCTCGAGGCGACCGCGTTTCAGGTCGAGAACATCCGCATGGCGTACGTGTTCTACGAGAGCGGCCTGTCGATCAACGTGATGTACACGATCGACGGCGACAAGAAGCGGGCCGTCGGATTCAAGCTCTCCGACGGGATGGAGGTCCCGGCGGAGCTCGCGCCGCGCTTCAAGTTTGCGAAGCAGAAGTCGAAGCTCGCCGGCACCATCCGCGGATCGTTCTTCGTCATCAAGGGCGAGTACTAGACTCAGCCGAGCTGCTGGGCCAGCGCGACGATGATGCCCTCGGGGCCGCGCAGGTAGCAGAGCCGGTACATGTTCTCGTACTGCGCCACCTCGCCCACCAGCTCGGCGCCGCGGGCCCGCAGGCGGGCGACGACGTCATCGATGTCGTCGACTGCGAACATGATGCGACGAATGCCCAGCGTGTTCGCCGGCGCGTCTGCGGGTTCGGCCCTGACCGCGTCCGGTCTGTGGAACTGCATCAGCTCGAGACGCCCGTGGCCATCCGGGGTCCGCATCATGGCGATGTCGACTCGGACGCCGTCGAGACCGACGACGCGATCCACCCAGCGCCCCTCGACGGGCATCTCGCCCTCCAGCTCGAGTCCAAGCTCCACGAAGAAAGCGACAGCCGCCTTGAGGTCGGCGAAAACGATGCCGACGTTGTCCATCCGCCGAACCGCCATGGCCCCGAGCATAGGACCGCACGCGCTCGAATCAAGACGGGGGCGAGATGCGTCCTGCCGCGCGCCGGCCTCAGGCCGGCGCGGGCGGCTGTTCCCGGACTACCAGGTCGTTACGTTGGACGACCCGCTGCTGTTGTATCCCTCGGTCGCCAGAATCTGGTAGGCCCAGCTGGTACCGAGGCTCATCCCGTGGCTGGCCCACGCGCTGATGTGGGTGCCGAAGCTGATGTTGTTGTTCGTGCCGGTGCTCCGCTTCGACTGCCGCACGCTGAAGTACTGCCAGAACGTCTTGGTGCCGTCGATGGACGGCTGGTTGACCTGCTGGTGCTTGTAGATGTCGTACGTTCCGCCGTCGCTGGTGACCGTGCCCATGTACGTTCCGGAGGTGGGCCGGTAGCTCCCCCAGTTGTCGACGACGTAGTACTCGATGAGCGGGTTTCTGGTCCACCCGTAGAGAGACAAGTACGCATTGCCGTTCGGCGCGAACGTGCCGGCGTTGTAGCCGATCGTTCTGTTCTGGCCGGTGCTCCAGCCCGTGCCGGCAACGAAATTTGCGG
Organism: Polyangia bacterium; assembly: GCA_035315605.1. Lineage (GTDB taxonomy): Bacteria > Myxococcota_A > Polyangia > Fen-1088 > Fen-1088 > JADGRB01. The sequence goes on along the minus strand of DATFXS010000340.1, from coordinate 3,976 downwards.
CGGCCGTGGTCCAACTACAGCTGTAATGGCCGCTTCCCATATTGGTGCAATTGGGGGCCGTACCGCTGGACCAGTTCTGCCAGTAGTTGGTGGCCAGGGCACTTTCGGCCGTGGAGACGTCGTCCGTCTCCTCGCCGCATCCCATGAGTCCCAACGTGGCTGCCGTCGAAACGATCGCGAGCGCTCGAATCACCTTCATGTACCCTCCTCCTGCTGCTGACCGGGGACAGCCAAGAGAGCAATAAGCGGGCCCGCGCGCGGACGGCCTGATTTCAACTCGTTTGCTGCGAACCGTAGGCGTACGCGTTGTACGCGCGTCAACGGCTGGAGGCTCTGGACACCGGAGCGCGGCGCGCAGTGCCCACGCGCGTCGACGCGAAGCGATCGGCGCGCAACCGCGCGGAATCAGGGCCGCGAAGTGATGCGTGATGCGGCAGAAACGTGGGCGTCTGTACAGGTGCTCGTGATGTTGTTGTCCACGAAGCCACAGGTCGCGGGTGCGCGGCCTGGCGTCACTGCTCTTCGGGCCGGCCGAGACGTCCGAGCCGCTGGGCGAGGGGACTGTTCGGATAATCCGCGAGGAACGCGCGCGCGAGCGCCCGCGCGCGGGCGTGATCGCCGGTGCGATCGATCGCCTCGACGCGCATCGCCAATGCCTCGGGCAGCAGCGTCCCGTGGGGATGGCGTTCGAGATAGACCTTCAGCAGGGTCAGCGCCTGCGCGGGCGAGCCGGCAGCCAGCGCCGCGCGCGCGCCGTCGATCAGCGCGATCTCGTCGCGAAGCACGCTGGCGGCCGCGGCCGGCGCCTGGACTGGCGGCGTCGCGACCGCCGGAGCCGTCTCGACCGCTCGCGGCGGCGCGACGACGGGGGGCGGCGCGGGCGCGGGCCGCGACAGCAGCAGCGCCAGGCCGACCACGCCGCCGGCGCCGAGCGCGGACAGCCCCGCGATGCGCAACGCCGACAGGCCCCCCTTCGCCACCGTCGCCGTCGCCGTGTTGTCAGCCGGTACGGACGCCGGAACCGCACCCGCGCCGATGCCAAGCGCGCGTTCGATCCGGCTCACCACCTCGGGCGGCGGCTCCTCTGCTCGCGCGGCCGACAGCCAGCGGCGCTCGAAGTCGGTCGCCCCTTCGTCGCCGAGCAGTTTCGGGTCCTTCATGATTGCCCCTGCTCGCGGCGCATCGTCAGTTCGACGCGACGGGCCGCTTCGCGAAAAGCCTCGCGCGCGAAACGCAAGCGCGACGCGACGGTTCCCCGGGGAATCCCCAGCAGCTCCGCGATCTCGAACGACGAGAACTCGGCAATCTCGTACAGCACGAACACTTCGACGAGCGGCGGATCGACGCGCTCGAGGATCTTTCCGATCATGTCCAGCGCCGACTTGCGATCGTCGATCGCCGGCTCACGCTCGTCGAGAACGTCGACCTCTTCCTCCACCTTCCAGCGCGCCTTCGTCCGCTGGGCGGCCTGCGCCACGCGAAGGGCGGTGCCGATCAGAAACGCGCGTTCTTTCCCGATCGCGATATCCGGGAGTCGCTGCACGGCGACCAGGAACACCTCTTGCGTGGCGTCCGCGGCGACGTCCGGCGGCAGTCCCTTGCAGCGGAGCAGCCGCCAGACCACGCCGCGATGGGCCTTGAACATCTGCTCGAGACGATGGGGATCGCCCAGGCTAGGCGTGGAGACGGGCGGGGAGCGGTCCATGTTGGCCGCCACTGCAGCGTGTCGAGGCATCGCTCCACCCGTTCATGTGCGCCCGCGGCGGGACTGATCACGGAAACGTCACGGCCGCGCCCAGCCCGAAAAACAGCACGACGGGCGGGACCACGTGGAAGACGTCGGGACCAAAGCTGAACTGGTCGCGGATGAGAGGGGCCTGCGGTTCGACGCTGGCGGCCACCTCCACCCGCGGGTGTGGCGATACGGCCAGCGACGCGGCCGCACCTGCGGCGACGAACGGCCGGGACCGCGTTCGCGTCGCCAGGGTGTCCTTCCCTTCGACGACGAGCCGGCCGGCCGACCCGCTGCCGCACAGGCGCGCCCGCCAGGCACCGGTCCCGAGACGGAGGGGACAGAGATTCACCGTGAGCAGATCGAGCGTGAACGCAGCCCCGCCGTCGACCGTTGCCGTGTCGCGTTCGTGGCGCGTGGCGATCAGCTGAACCTTCCACGACAAGACCGAGGCCGTGTCGCGCTCCCAGCCGGCGACCACGGCCAGGCCCGGCATCATGGTGGGCGCGGGGCCGCTGACGATCCGAAAGGCGGCGCCGACATCGAATCGGTGAACGGGCGGCGGGGCAGGCTCGACCGGCGCCGGCGCGACGACCGACTGCACGACCGCCTCCGGTGCGGGCGGCGGCGGGGCGGGCGGCGGCGTCTCCTCGATCTGGGATGGAGCCGGAGGCGGCGCCGGCGAGACGGGCTTTTCTGCCGGCGGTTCGGGTGCCGGGCGATCGGGTGGGGGCGAGGCGGGCGGCGCCGGTTCGTCGGCGGGTGGTCGGACGGGATGCCGGGGGTGCACGGGCGGTTTGTGGTCCGCGGCCGCGGCGGGATCGAGCGCCAGCACGACGACCAGCGCGAGCGCATCCGCCGTCTCGGCGCATGTCGGCGCCGCGATTTCGCGCTCGGACCGCGTCCCGTCCGGCCACGCGATCCCCAGACGGGCGACGACCTGGCGCGAGCTCGACGCATCGACCACGATGCGCACCGTCGGCGCGGCCGCGGCGCCATCGTCGAAACGAATTCGCTCCGACCGGCGCGAGATCAGCCTCATCAGAGCGGCGCGGTCGGCGCAGTCCGGCGGGCTGACGACCGCCAGCGACACGACCACGGGCGGGTCGGATCCGGCGGCGACGGCGGCCCGGGCGGGCGCCGCCGCCATCAGGGCGACGAAAGTCGCGATCACGCTGCGCGCCTGCGTAGTCGGCAACGGACGCGAATGCTAGCATCGCCGGGGAGCGCGCGGTGAGGTCTCACAGCTTGCTTCTCGTTGGTCTGATCTCGGGCGGCGCGATCGGCGCCGGCTGCGGCGGGTCCGTCGTCGACGTCGGCGAGCCGCGCCCGGCTCCCTACCGGTTTGGCACGCCGCGGCTGCTCGCGGAGCTCGACACGACCTACGCCAACCAGAACCCGACGCTGACCTCGGATCTTCTCGACCTTTACTTCACGTCGGATCGCGGCAGTGACGGCGCCGACGTCTGGACGGCGCATCGCGCGTCGCCGGGCGATCCCTTCGATCCGCCGACGCTGGTCGCCGAGGTCAGCACGCCGATGTACGAGACGAGCCCGGCGATCTCTCTCGACGGGCTATCGCTTTACTTCGGATCGGATCGCGACGGCGGCGCGGGCGCCATCGACATCTGGAGCGCCACGCGGCCGGATCGCACGGCGCCCTGGGGGGGGATCGAAAACCTCGCCGCGATCAACACGGCGACCAACGACATTCCGCGCCCGCCCGGCCAGCACGGCCTGGTGATGCCGATGGCCTCGGAGCGCGACACGCCGAATGCGTATCAGAGCTACCTCGCGGCGCGCACCGCGGTCGACCAGCCGTTCGGCGCGCCGAAGATCATCTCCGAGCTGGCCGCGGCGGACGCCAGCGTCGCCGACGCGTTTCTGAGCGACGACGGCCTGACGCTGCTCTACGCCGCGGCGCACGTCGGCACGAAGCCCGACCTGTTCGTCGCCTGGCGGGCGTCGACGACGGACCGGTTCTCGCTCGCGACGCCGCTGACGGATCTGAACACGGCCGCCGACGAACGCGATCCCTGGCTCAGCCCCGACGGCGCGACGTTCTACTTCACCTCCGACCGCAGCGGCTCGCTCCAGATCTACGAAGCGCCGGCCTGGCGCCAGACCCGCTAGCTGAGAATCAGATACCGATGGTCCGCGCGCCGAGCTTCTTGACGGCGGTGGCGGCGGTCCCGGTCACCCGGACGAGGCTCGGTGTCGCGTCGCTGGCTTTCTTGATGAGAT
>DATFXS010000339.1:0-3735 GCA_035315605.1 Polyangia bacterium | reverse complement strand
GACCGACGATCTCGTCGCGGTTTCGTCGGGGATCGTGACCGGGGGAATTCGCCTGGCGGGCGCGCTGCTGCCGGTGTTCGTGCTGATCTTGCTGCCCGGCTACGCGATCACGCGGGCCCTGCTCCGGCGGCGCGCGCGAGCAGGTCGGCGGGCGTGACCGAAGCCAGCGGCTGCCACGGCCCGCCGCGGTCGATCAGCCGGCGCGTCCGGACGTCGATCGGCAAGTTCGCTTCGATCGGGTAGTAGCGATTGTGCCGCGCGATCAGATCGTTCAGCAGCGCCAGGTCCGCCGTCACCTCGGGCGACGCGGCCGCCTCGACGGGCGCGTCGGCGGCGGCGATCGTGCCCACCAGCCGGGCCTCGAGGTCCTCGATGCGGCGCCGCCGCCGGATGTGGCCGGGAACGCCCTGGGTGTACGCCCGCACCCGATCCCCGATGGAAAGCGTGAAATTCCGGGGCGGAGAGGCCGTATCCAGCGAATGAGTCGGCGGCTTATTCGCCATCGCTTTCAGCATAGTTCAATTTTTTGCGGTGAGGCGCAGACCGCGGTCAACTCCTCCCATGGCACCTGCATGGGCTCGGGAATCCTCTGCGACCACTGGAGACGATGCCGGGCTGCGCGGCCGACTCGAGCAGTTCGGGCTGGCGACGGTTCTGACCTTCCTCGACCTCGAGCGGCGTTCGGGCCAGGTTCTGGTCGTCACGCGTGACAAGGTGGGGCGGGTCTGGCTGCGAGGCGGCCGGGTCGTCTCCGCGCGCATCGAGGGATCGCGGCGGGTGAATCGGGCCGCGGTCTACGAGCTTTTGTCCTGGGACCGCGGGCGCTTCGCCTTCACCCAGGCCGACATGGTCGGCGCCGTCGACGAGATCAACGCGCCGACGACGTTGCTGCTGGTCGAGGCGGCCCGCCGCGCCGACGAGGCGTCCGCGCCGGCCTAGGCCATCCACGACGCGCGCGGGGGCTCCTCATCGCGCCGCGCCGTTCGACTTTCGACGCCGGTCGATCAGGAAGTCGAGGTTCAATCGGGACGCCTGACGACGGTGAAGGTGACGCTGGAGGGATCGCCCGATACCGGCTTCGAGCTGACGTGCGATCCGCCGGGGCAGCCGATCTGGCTCGACGGCGCGCCGCTGAGGACCGTCGGGGGCGGGAAGGCGGTGGCGGACATCCTGGCCATGCGGATTCAACCGGGGCATCACGTGCTGGAGGTGCGGGGTGGCCCGTTCAAGGACTGGCGACAGGACGTCGAGGTCGAACCGGGAGAGATCCGGAAGATTCACGCGATTCTGGTTCCGCGGCGTCCGGGGGAAACCGCCCCCTCGCGTTGATTTCCCGCGGCACGGACGTCCGTTAATCGGACGGGTGTCCGGAATTCGGACGGTCCGGCGACGTTCGTACCTCAGTGAGGGGGAGAACGCTCGCCTGGCTGGCGGTCGTCGCCGCCTTGACGGCAGGGGCCTGCGCGGCCGGCGGCGACCCGCCGGCGACGGTCGCGCGCGGCCTGCAAGGGCCGGCGATCGTCGTCAACGAATGCATGTCCGGATCGAGCGGCTGGGTCGAGCTGGCGAACACCGGCGCGGCCGCTGTCGATCTGGCGGGTGATCCCGCGAGCTGCTGGTACGTCGACGACAGCGAGGGCGGGGGCGCGCCGCGGGCGATCAGCGACGCGAACGTGAACCACCCAGACGGCTCGCCCACGTGCGGCGCGGCGGGCCGCAGCGCGACCTGCGGGATCGTCGCGCCCGGCGAGCACGTCTGGGTGAAGCTGTCCTACATCAACTCCGTCACGCCCGATGCGTGCCGCCTGCTCGCCGCGCCCCGGAACGGCGGCGCGTGCGGAACGCCGGTCGACGTCGGCGTGGGCGGCCCGACCGCATCGTCGGCCGCGGGGCAGTGCTTCGGCAGGCAGCCCGATCTCGGCGCGTGGGCGGCGGCAGCGATCGCTTGCACGCAAGGCGCGGCCAACCCGTGCGGCGCGGGCGGCTGCCCGGCGCCGGACGCGGGGGTGGATGCAGGGACGGAGGTGGCGCCCGAAGCGGGAAAGGACGCGCCGCCCGACATCGATGCCGGCGCCGATGCGGGCCCGCCGGGTGGGCCGCCCACCGTCGTCCGGATCGGCCGTCCCGATCACCTGCTGCTCTCCGGCACGGTGGTGACGCCCGATCTGGCGTTCGAGGGCGACGTGCTGATCGCGGGTGACACGCTCGCGTGTGTCGCGTCGTCGTGCGCCGCCGATCCGGCGGCCGCCGACGCGACCGTGATCGCGACGAACGGGATCATCTTCCCGGGGCTGATCGACACGCACAACCACATCCTGTTCGACATCTTCGACGAGACGGACTGGTCGCCCGCGAAGGTCTACACCAACCACAACCAGTGGCCGAACGAGCCCCGCTACAAGGCGATGGTCGACGCCAAGCAGTACCTGAACGGCGAGGCGGGCTCGCCGGTCTCGATCGGCTGCGAGATGGACAAGTACGGCGAGCTCAAGGCGCTGATCGCCGGCACGACGTCGGTGGTCGGGTCGGCCAACCCGGCCAACCGCACCTGCTACGGCTCGCTCGCGCGCACCATCGATCAGACCGCGAACGGGTTGCCGGCGGACCGGATCCAGGCGGCGACCATCTTCCCCAGCACCTCCGCCGCCGACTCGGTGTGTGGAAACCTGGCGGACGGATCGACCGACGCCTACGTCATCCACGTCGCGGAGGGCGTCGACGCGACCGCGCTCGCGGAGTGGAACAAGCTCGGCACGGTGACCACCGTCGACGGCTGCCTCTACGATCCGCGCACGACCATCGTGCACGGCACCGCGCTGGGCGATCCCGAGCTGGGCGCCGTCGCCGCCCTGGGCATCAGCCTGGTCTGGTCGCCGCGGTCGAACGTCTTCCTGTACGGCGGCGGAACGGATCTGACCAAGACCGCGAACATCCCGCTGGCGCTCGCCAAGGGGATCAACGTCGCGCTCGCGCCCGACTGGTCGATCGGCGGCAGCCAGAACCTGCTCGACGAGCTCCGCTTCGCCGACCGCGTCGACAACACGGTCTGGGGCGACGTCATCGCCCCGCGCACCCTGGCGCAGATGGTGACCACGCACGCCGCGCGGGCGCTCGGGCTCGGCAGCGTGCTCGGCGCGCTCGCCCCCGGCATGAAGGCGGACGTGATGGTCATCGGCGGCGATCGCGCGCACCCGTACGACGCCCTGCTGGCGGCGACGCCGGCGGAGGTGCGCCTGGTGACCGTCGACGGGCGCGCGCTGTACGGCGACGCCCTCCTGGGCGCCGTCGGTCCCGCCGACCCGGGGTGCGAGCCGCTCGACGTCTGCGGCGCGTCCAAGTTCGTCTGCGTCGCCGCCCCGGGCGGCACGGCCACCAACAAGCTGGGACAGACGCTGGGCGACATCACCGGCGCGATCACCGACCAGTTGCAGCGCTACGACGATCTGAACCTGACCGCCTGGGACTTCTCGCCGCCGGCGTCGCTCGTTCGCTGCGGGTTGTGATCAGCCCACCTCCCGGGCGTAGAAGGCGATCATCTTCTCGGCGATGGCCGGCCCGCAGTCTTCGGTCGCGAAGTGGCCCGAGTCGAGGCGGTGCATCTCGGCGCGCGGCAGATCGCGCAGGTAGGCCTCGCCGCCCTCGCGCGTGAAGAAGAGGTCGTCCTGCCCCCAGAAGACGATCGTCTTCGGCTGTCGCTTCTCCAGGAAGGCCTGCCACTCGCCGTAGCGCGGGACG
>DATFXS010000338.1:0-3903 GCA_035315605.1 Polyangia bacterium | reverse complement strand
GGTGCAGGTGAGCAGCAGCAGGCAGCGTACCCAGAACGGGGGCGGCGCCGTCCCTTCGGGCGCCACGTAGAGCGCGCGGTTCTTCACCACCTTGCGCAGCGTCAGCAACAGCAGCGCGGCGACCGTGAACCCGACCAGCGGCGACACGAGCAGCGAACGGCCGATGTTCGACGCCTGCTTCCAGTCGACGCCGCTGGTGGCGGTGTGCGCCGCCATCAGCTGGTTCGCGAGGCCGACCCCGATCACCGAACCGATCAGCGTGTGCGAGCTGGACGAGGGCAGGCCGAAATACCAGGTGCCGAGGTTCCAGATGATCGCGGCCGTCAGCAGCGCAAACACCATCGCGAATCCGGCGCCGCTGCCCACCTGCAGGATCAGCTCGACCGGCAGCAGCGAGATGATTCCGAATGCGACGGCGCCCGTCGACGTGACGACGCCCAGGAAGTTCCAGACGCCCGACCAGACCACCGCCGCGTGCGGCGTCAGCGAGTGCGTGTAGATGACCGTCGCCACGGCATTGGCGGTGTCGTGGAAACCGTTCACGAACTCGAAACCGAGGGCGACCAGCAGCGCCACGCCGAGCAGGAGATACGGCAGGGCGGAGCCGAGCGTCACCTGCGCCAGGTCGCTCACCAGCTGCGAGCCCGCGTAGCCGAGGCCGGCGACCAGCACCCCCATGAAGACGAACGCGCCAGCGCGGCCGGGGCCCTGGCCCAGCTTCTCGTCGAGGCGGGACGTCGCGGGCCTGGCCGGACGCGGTGGTTCGAGGGTGGCGCCGATGCTCATGTTGCTGGCCTCCGCGAGAAGGGAGCGACCATACCCCCCCGGGACGGCAGCTTCGCGTGACCTTCCTGTGACAGGAACGACATCAGATTTTCGACAGGGGCCCTGTCGCGACGATCCGGAATTGCGTGCCGCGACCGGGCTGCGCCGGCTCGAAACCCATGGCGCGGCACGTGCAGTCGCGGTCGGCCGCTGATGAAAAAGGAGAGGCGCATGACGCGATCGGTGATGCGTGTCCGGTTCGGCCTGGCGGCGCTGCTGCTGGGGCTCGCTGCCTGCAGCGGAAGCAGCAGCAAGGGCGACGCGGGACAGACGGGCGGTGCCAGCGGCGGAGCGGGCGGCACGACGGGCGTCGGCGGCACGACGGGTGTCGGCGGCACGACCGGAAGCGGGGGGCAGGGCGGGGGAGAGTGCGCCGCGTGCGCGGGCACGACCGCAGAGTCATGTCCGGCCGATGTCGCGACCGCGCCGATGTGCCCGTCGCAGGGACGAACCTGCTGCGCCGGGCTGGTGCAGTGGATGTGCGGGCTCTGCGCCGCCGAGACCTGTCACTGGATCAAATACTGCCCGGCGACGGGCGGCTCGGGCGGGGGCGGTGGTGGCGCAGGCGGCGGTGGCGCGGGCGGCGGCGGCGGCACCGGCGCGGCTGATTGCTCCGGCTGCAGCGCGACCCAGTACTGCCACGTCACGGTCGGTGGGGCGGTCGGCAGCCCGCCGTCGTACCAGTGCCTGCCGCTTCCGGCTGGGTGCGGCTCGAGCCCGACCTGCGCGTGTGTCTCGGGCCAGGGGTGCGGCAACATCTGCACGCAGACCGACGGCGGCATCACCGTCACCTGCCAGGCGCCCTGACCGGGCCGACGCGCGATCGCGCGCGTCCGATGAAGGTCAGTTCGGGTTGCCGGTCCGGCGCGCCGAGCGCTGCTTCGGCGACGCGTTCCGGTTCATCGCCGTCAGGCGCAGCGCGCTGTCGGTCTTGATCCGGCCCGGGCTCTTGCGGCTCGACTTGCGCGACGGCCGCGACGTCGCGCTCACCTCGTGCTCGTACGTGCTGTTGCGCCCGGCGCGTGGCGCCTCGTTGTGCGAGGCCGGATTCGGGATCCGATCCTTGCGGCGGCCACGGTCGCGGGCGCGCCTTCCGGCCGAGGTGTGGTCCGGATGCTTCGCCTTCGCAGCCTGCGCGGCCCGCTGCTGCTGAAGCTGAAATCGCTCTGCTCTGGTCATGACCGACCGCGAGCTCGGCCGCGGTCAGACCGCGGCCGCAGGAAGGCGCTGCTCGAGGCGCTTGACCCGGCCGAGAGCGCGGATCGCCATCACGAGCGCGCTGATGCCGAGCGCGGGCGCGAACGGAAGCAACGCGAGCATCGGCCGTTTCCTGAGCAGCCGGTAAATCAGCAACCCCTTGATGATCCTCATCTTGCCACGACGCATGCCCACCCCTCCTTCCAGAAAACCTGAGCATGTCCGGGCGACGGGCAAGCACAGCACGCAATTTGCAGACGCGATTGCAACACGCGTCGATCCATTCGAGACGCGTTTCTCCGGCTGCGCTATCCTTGACGTCTGCCCGTGAGGCGTGAGCGGCATGATCGATTCCGACGACACGACGATCGATCGTATCGACGCCTGCGCGACCTGCGGGGACGCGCTGGGCGGGCGGCGATACCTCCAGGCTGACGCGTCAGGCGTTCGAAGCTACTGCTCCGAGACCTGCCTGGGCGCGGCCCAGTCCGCGCAGCGCAGGCTGCGCTGGAAGGCGCGGCGGCGCGCGATGAAGGTGCTGACGATCGGCCTCGCCATCGCAGGCGCGTGCCTGGTGCCGCATCAAGGGCCGCCCGGACTGCGACCGACGATCGTCGCGCCCAAGGACGCGACGCCGGCGGCGGCCGCGACGGCGACCCCGGCGGGATGGTTCGGCCCGGAATGGCCGCCGACGGAGACCGACGTGCTCGCGGCGCTGGGCCGCGACGCCTGGATTCACCCGCTGGCCGGCCCGGTGCGACGCATGCCGCGGAACGACACGCGCGTCTTCGGCGCGGTGCGACCGGGGGATCGCGCGATCGAATGCCGGAACGGGCATTGCGGCGTGGACCTCGGCGGCGAGATCTGGGGCGAGTACGTGCGCGCCGTCCACGATGGCGTGGTCGATTACGTCCAGCGCGGCCCGAACGCGCAGCACGGCGGCGAATTCGTGCGCATCTCCCACCGCGGCGGGACGGTGTTCACGCAGTACTTTCATCTCGCCGCGATTCCCCGGCGGATAGAGCGGGGCGTGTTCGTCAAGAGCGGCGACGTCGTCGGGCTGGTGGGCGACACGGGCGTCAAGGATTCGCCGCCCCATCTTCATTTCTCGGTCTCGATCAAACCGCCCGAACGGGGCGAGAAGTACATCGATCCTGAACCGCTGGTCGCGCTGTGGCCGTTGCGCGTTCCGATCGACGGCGGCGAGTCGGGCCTGGTCACGACCCTCGCCGAGCCGGGCCTGCCGCTCGGCTCGATGCCCCTCATCCCGGGGCGAAAGCGCAGGCTCGCCCAGCTGAAGCGCGCGGCGGCCGCCGCGTCCAGCGGGGCGGCCCGGGAGGGCGGCGCGGCCCCGTCATCCGGCGACGAGCCGGCGCCGGAACCGGCCGCGCCCGATTCCCCGGGGGATGAATGAAGCGCGCGCCCTGCGTCGTCTGTGGCGCCAAGCCGGACGCCGACGAACAGCTCGTGCTCGCGCGCGGACGGCGGCGCGCGGTGCACTGTTCACAAGCGTGCCTCGATGAGACGCTGCGCGAGCGGCGCCTCGCGCTCGCCCGCCGGCGTCGACGCGTCGTCGCCACCGTGTCGCTGGTGGCGCTGTCGCTCGCGGGCGGGTGGACGCTGAAGCGGCATCGCGCCCCCGCGCCGCGATCGATCTCGCTTTCGTTTTCGGACGTCGACCCGCCGCCGCCCGCGGCGCCGGTCCCGCGGGTCGGTCCGGCCTGGCCGCCGACCGACGACGACTGGATGTTCGCGTTCGAGCGGGTCCGGTGGACGTATCCGCTGCCGGGCCCCGTCCGCCGCGCGCCGTCTCCGAGCGATCGCATCCTCGGCTCCGACGCCACCCGTGGTCCGGCCGCGATCTGCCGCGCACCCGCCGCT
>DATFXS010000337.1:0-3334 GCA_035315605.1 Polyangia bacterium | reverse complement strand
GGGGGCGACCGCTGCCGGCTTGGTCTCGGTCGCGGCGGTCGCCGCCGGCGCCGCGGTCTTGTCCGAAGATCGCATCGCCAGCACGCCCACGACGATCGCCGCCACGACACCGACCGCGATCAGCGCGAACAGCATCGGCTTGCGACCGCCGCCCGGGATCTCGTCGGGCCGGCCCGGCCGCTCGTCTTCGAAGGTGCCCGATCCCGACACGGCGATCGCCGTCCGCGATTCGCGCGCCTCCAGGTTGGCCGCCGCCAGCGTCGGGTACTTGAGGCTCGCCTTCGGCAGACGCGGCGCCACGAACACCTGCGACGGCTCGAACGCGATGTCGCCGGCCGCGCCGAGCGCCCGATAGAACGCGTCCATGTCGGGGTAGCGCTTGTCGCGATCCTTCTCCATCGCGCGCAGGCAGATCGCCTCCACCTCTTGCGGGATCTCCAGGTCCGGGCGCCGCTTGCGGGGCGGAATCGGCGCTTCAAGCAGGTGCTTCGTCAGGATGCCCATGAAGTTGTCCGCCATGAACGGAACGCTCCCCGTGAGCATGTGGTACATGATGCAGCCGACCGCGTAGACGTCGACGCGGTGATCGGGCGGGCTCCCCTGCGCCTGCTCGGGCGACATGTATTCGGGCGTCCCGAAGATCATCCCGGTCTGGGTCAGGGCCGGGCCGCCAGCGGCGTCGTTGACGACCTTGGCGATCCCGAAGTCCAGCACCTTGACGAAGTCGGGCCGTCCCTCCTTCTGAATGAGGTAGACGTTCTCCGGCTTCATGTCGCGGTGGATGATCCCGTTGCCGTGCGCGGCGCGCAGGCCCTTGGTGATCTGCATCAGGATCGGCCGGGCGCGCTCCCAGTGCATCGCGCCGCCCTTCTTGAGGAGCTTCCCCAGATCCTGGCCGTCGAGGAACTCCATCGCGATGAACACCAGCCCATCGGGCGACTGGCCGAAGTCCGAGATGTCGATGACGTTCTCGTGACCGATCCGCGACGCGCTCTTCGCCTCCTGCAGGAACCGCTGGATGAGGTCGGGCCGCCGCGTCAGATCCTGGAACAGGATCTTGAGCGCCATCTTCTTCTCGATCAGCGCGTGCTCGGCCTGGTAGACGGCGCCCATCCCGCCCTCGCCGATCTTGCGGACGATCCGGTACCGGTCCGACAGCACCTTGCCGATGAGCGGATCGTCAGTCGGTTCGCTGGGATCGCCGACGGGCATACGCCAACGAATCTATCACGGAGGGGGGTCAGCCCTCCATCGCGGCGGCCAGCTCGTCGTACGCGTCGGAGACCGCAAAACGGAGCAGCGCCAGCGCCTCCGGGCTGGCAACGATGCGCGCTGTGGTGAGTGGTTGTTCGCGCACACCGGAGGCGGCCAGCACCACCGACAGGCCGGCCGGCAGATCGGCGCTCGCCAGCAGGCCGGCCGCGTTCGCGCCGTCGCGCACCGCGGCGTGCAGCGCCTCGACGTCGAAAGCGCCGGCCGTCTCGATCGCGAACGGCGCCAGCGTCGGCTTCAGCTTGCGCGGGATCAGGCGCGCGGCGCGCCCGGCCTCCAGGTCGACCAGCGCGGCGCGGACGGCGGGGTGAAGGAACTCGGGCACGAACTGCCGGACGATCCCGACCACCAGCGCGGCCGCCTCCTCCGGCGGGACCGCGAGGATGAGGTCGAGGTGCGTGGCCGCCAGGCGCAGCGTGCGCGCCGCCGCGAATCGGGTCGCGCCCGCGCCCAGCGCGACGATCGGCGCGCCGACGATGATTCCGGCGGGCGCGCCGGGCTCGGCGCGCAGCGGGACCGGACCGGTGGCGTGGCCCTGCTTGATGAACAGATCGAAATCGCCGGCGGCCAGCTCCACGCCGACGCTGTCGAAAAGCGGCCGCGGCCCGTCACCGCGGCCGCTGCGGTCGCCGCGCGTGACGCTCTGGCGCGACAGCTGCTGGGCCAGCTCGCCGCCGCTCGGACGCAGGTGAGGCCCGACGAGGCGGAAGATCTGACGGACGCCCGGCGGCAGCCCGGGCGGAAATGACCGCTCGTCGATCTCGGGCCGGCGCAACGCGGCCAGCGATCGTCCCGGGCGCGACACCCCGGCGCTGCCCGACGTCAGCACCGCCGCCAGATCGGTGACCGCGGCGGCCGCGCGCGGCCGTTCGCGCAGGACCAGCAGCGCCCCCAGCGCGCGGAGCATCTCGACGTTCACCTGGCCGCGCTCGACGTCGTGGCGCAGCAGGCCCGCCGTGTGATCGAGCAGCGCGCGGCGCCCGCCGTGGTCGCGCGCGCGCTCCAGGAGCTGGGCGAGCGCGGTCACCGCGGCCACGTTCCGCGGATCGCCGTCGACCGCCTTGCGCAGCTCGGTGCCGGCGCGCCGCAGATCGCCCACCCGCATCAAGAGCTCGCCGAGCCGCACGCGATAGGCGGTCCGCTTCTTCACGTCCGGCTCGATCGCGACCAGGCGCTCCGTCACCGGCAGCGCCTGCTTGGCGTCGTTCTCCGCCAGGTACAGATCCGACAGCGCCTGCAACGCCTCGCGGTTGTCGGGTTCGATGCTGCGCACGCGTTCGTACGCGGTGATGGCGCGCCGCGCGTCGGGGACGCGATCGCCGTAGATGTGCCCGAGCCGGATGAAGCTTTCGCGCAGCGCCGTCGGATCGCGCTCGACGGCCGTGCGCCGCAGGTAGATCTCCCCGGCCTCGCTCCAGGCCTGCTCGTCCCACAACAGATCCGACAGCCGCGCCAGCGCGCGCGGGTGCTCCGGCTGCTTCTGCAGGATCGCGTCCAGCTCGGCCCGCGCGCCGGCGCGATCCGCCAGCTTCTCCGCCAGCAGCTCGGCGCGCGCCAGCCGCAGCGAAGTCACCTCGAACGGATTCGCCGCCACCGCGATCCGCGCCGCGAGCGCCGCCGCCAGCGCCGGCCAGTCCTCGCTCTCGGCGAGCAGCGCGCGCAGTTGCTCGAACGCGCCCTCGTGACCGCGATCGATCTCCAGCACCGATCGCAGAAGCGCCATCGCCCGCCGCCGGTGCGGCACCCCGCCCGGCTCGCCTCGCGACGCCTCCTCGGCCAGCGCGGCGGCCAGCAGGAACGCGCGGACCTTGTGCTCGGGGACGCGCAAGCACGCCGCCTCCGCCTCGGTCGCGTCGACGGCCATGGTCAGGTCGCCGCGCCGGGCGGCATCGCGACGGAGCGCCCGCGCCGCCTGCAGACACCCGGGATCCGCCGCCAGCGCCGCGCGCCAGCGCTCGGCCGCGCGCGCGCCGTCCGCGGCGTCGTCGGCCAGCCGCGCCAGCGTCGACTCGACGGCCGCGACCTCCAACTTCGCGGCGTCATCTTCGGGAGCGCTGCGATC
>DATFXS010000336.1:0-2060 GCA_035315605.1 Polyangia bacterium | reverse complement strand
AATGCGCTGACCGTGAGTGCGTTCAACCCGACCTATTTCGGGCCGGTCGACTTCATTCATCATCCGACAGCGACCAACAACGATGGCGTCACCAGCGCCGACTCGAACAGCAAATACAACGCGGACATCCAGTCGGCCTATGTGCGCGACACCATCGATGTCACCCCCTGGCTACAGTTGATCGGTGGCGTCCGCTTCGACCGCTTCGACCTGTCGGCGCTCGACCAGAACACCAACACCAACCGCGAGCGCATCGACAACATGGTGTCGCCGCAGGGCGCGATCATCCTCAAGCCGCGGCAAAATCTGTCGTTCTACGGCGTCTACAGCCAGTCGTATCTGCCCGCCTCCGGCGACCAGTTCAGCCAGTTGAACAACGGCACGCTGATCATCCAGCCGCAGGGCTTCGAGAACATGGAGATCGGCGCCAAATGGAACATCCTGCCGCACCTGCTCTACAGCGCGGCCGTCTACCAGCTCGACCGCACCAACGTTCCGCTCGCCGACCCGAACAACCCGGGCTTCTTCATTCTGTCGGGCAAGAATCGGATCCGCGGCTTCGAGAATGAGCTCACCGGATACATCACCGATGCGTGGCAGGCGAAGTTCGGCTACGCCTACACCGATGCGCGGGTGACCAGCGCCACGTCCGCGACCATTCTCCCCGGAAACCGCATCCAGCTGGTGCCCCTGCATCAGTTCGCGTTGTGGAACAAGTACCAGATTGATCCGCTGTGGGCCGCGGCGGTCGGCGTCATCTACTTCTCAAGCTCGTTCGCCGCCTCGGACGATCTCGTCCGGCTGCCCGGCTTCGTCCGCGTCGACGCGGCGGTCTACCGCAAGATCGACGAGAACTGGCGCGTGCAGCTCAATGTCGAGAACGTCTTCGACAAGGGCTATTGGGCGTCGGCGGACGGCAACAACAACCTCTCGCCCGGCCAGCCGCGCACGTTCCGTGTCCTGGCGATCGCCAAGTTCTGACGCGGCGCGCCGCGGCGCCAATAGTCGCCGCGGCGGCGGCGTCGTGCCGGCGTACGGGGTGCCCGTCCCTCACCGCAGGGTTAACGGGAACCTGCGGCCGGTGAAATTTCAGCAAGGATAATCTGCATTATTCTCCGCGCCGGCACCCTCCATTGACCGGTCCGGCCGACCCACGGGCGTATCGTGGCTTCAAGTATGGAGGGATGTGTCATGACGGGACCCTTCAGGGAGCGATTCTCCATCGCCGGGCTCGTATCAGGACTGGCCTGCGCCTTCGGCGCGGCCTCGGCGGCCGATCTTCCGGCCGGCATGTTCACCCCGACGCCGCCGGCGCCGCAGCGGAACTGGACGGGCGCCTACAACGGCGTGAACGTCGGCGGCAGTTTTGGCCACCAGCGTGGCTCGCTCCAGGACGCCACCACCGGCGCGCGGCTGCTGTCGAACTCGCTCGGTCTCAGCGGCGTGATTGGCGGGGCGCAGGCCGGCTACAACTGGCAGCCGTTCAACCAGCCATGGGTGCTGGGCATCGAGGCCGATATCCAGGGCTCGGGACAGAAAGCCGACGGCTCGTTCGCGGTCGGCGGCGTCGCGGCGCCGGGCGTCGTCGGGCTGCCGGGCGAGAGCATCGTCTATCGGGACAGGCTCGACTGGTTCGGCACGCTGCGCGGCCGCGTCGGCTGGGCGATGGGCGAGCGAAGCAGCTGGCTGCCCTACATCACCGGCGGCCTCGCCTACGGACAGGGCACGATCAGCGGCAGCGGAACCGCCGGCGGCGTGCCGGTCGCGTTCGACAACACCCACACCTATGTGGGCTGGACGCTCGGCGGCGGCATCGAGTGGGCATTCTGGGATCGCTGGAGCGCCAAGGCCGAGTATCTCTACGTCGATTTCGGCCGCGGCCCCGTGATCCCGCTCACGCCCATGCTCAACATCAATGCCGGCCGCATGATCGACAACATCGGCCGCGTCGGCGTGAACTATCACTTCTGAACAGGCACTCTGTCATTGCGCGGCGTGCAGAGCACGCCGAAGCAATCTCCTGCGGCGGAGATTGCTTCGCGGAGCTCACCCTCGGGCTT
>DATFXS010000335.1:0-3000 GCA_035315605.1 Polyangia bacterium | reverse complement strand
GACCGACGATTCCATCTGGTGCATCGGCGTCAACCGCGAGGGCGAGCTCGGCGCCGACCCGGCGACGGTCGACCACAGCGCGACGATGCTGCGCGTTCCGCTGCCGTAGCGCGCACTGCCGTAAGCGGCTTGTCGCTCAGTCGCAGGTGGCGGCCGAGACGGTCCGGTGGTGGACGCCGTTCGGGTAGTCGGTGAGGTAGCGGGTGCGAGCGCGGGCGCAGCGGGCGTGATCGTGGGCGGCGGCCGCCGCCGCGACCAGACGCGCGAGCGCGTCCTCGCGCAGCTCCGCGCCGGGCGCGAGCGTGACGGCTTGCTCCAGCGCCTGCACCGCGCCGGGCATGTCGTCCAGGCGATCCATCCGCAGCCGCCCGAGCTCGAAGGCGGCGAGGCCGGCGCGCGGGTCGCGCGGGTGCGTCGCGAGAAGCGTCTGATACGTCTGCGCCGCGTCCGCCATCTTGCCAGCGCGCCACTGGCTGCGCGCCTGCTCGAACAGCGTGCGCGCGTCGGCCGGCGCGGGCCGCGCGGCGAGGCGCGGCTTGCCGGCCGCCGACGACGGATTGGCGGGCGCGGCGCGTTCGGGCTCGGCCTCGGGCTCGGGCGCCGTCTCAGTCTCAGTCTCTGGCTGCGCCAGCGCCTCGGTCTTCGTCACCTGCGACCAGCTGTGCCCGGCCTCGACGCGCACGATCTCGCCGTCCGCGCCGCGCACCTCGACGATGCCGCGCTCGACGCGCACCTCGACGCGCCGGCCGACGCCCGCCTGGGCCTCCTCGTTCGCCACCGAGAACCGCGTCCCGACCACCCGCACCTCGACGCCGCCCGCCGCGACGACGAACGACCGCCCCTCCCGATGGGTCACGTCGCAGGCGATCCGCCCGCGCGCCAGCACCAGCTTCACCGCGGACGCCGTCCGGTCGCGCACCTCGACGCGCGAGCGCGGCTCCACCTTCAGGCTCGAGCCGTCGACCAGCTTCACCGCCACCGCGTCCGCCGCCGTCTCCAGCTGCGCGCCCTCCCAGGCCGACGTCGCCGCCACTTGCGTCTCACCGCCGCGGCCGTGGATCCCGCGCCCACGCGCGAACACGATGATCGCCGCCGCCGCCACGCAGCCGACGGCGGTCGCCCATACCCAGCCGCGCGCGCGCCTCGGGCCGCCGAGCCGCGCCGACACCCCGCCCCACAGCCGGTCGACGCGCGACTCCGACAGATCCACCCGCACGTGGGGAGCCAACCTATCCTTTTCTTGATCGCTCAAGGATCTCCTCCGCCAATTTCAGACGCCTCTTCACGGTCGACAGCCCGACGCCCATCCGCCGCGCGATCTCCGGCACCTCCAGCCCGTCCACCCGCCGCAGCACCAGCGCGACGCGCGCCTGCGCCGGCAGCCCCGCGACGACCGCGTACACGCGCCGCAGCTCGACCGCCACGTCGCCCGGCACCGACGGCGCGGCGATCGCGTCCGCGTCGATCTCCTCCGGCACGCGCAGCCCCAGCCGCGACAGCAGCCGCCGCCGGCGCAGCCGCTTGCCGACCGCCCGCACGACGATCGATCCCAGCCACGCCGCGAACGCCTGCGGGTTGTCCAGCGACGACAGCCGCTTCAGCGCCGACACGAAGCAGTCCTGCACCAGGTCGTCGACCTCGTCGTCCTGCGGCAGCAGGCGGTGCGCCAGGCCCAGCGCCATCCGCGCGTGGCGCCGAAACAGCGCCTCCTGCGCCCACGATTCGCCGGCGCGCGCCGCCACGACCAGCGCCGCATCGGTCGGGCCGGCCCCCGATCGGGTGGTGGGCGAGCTGCTGGTCACGGCCATCGTTGCGTCCGGGTACGCCGATTATCTTGCGGATGGGCCCACATTGCATGACTTCGTAACCAGTCCTCACCAGTCCCTGACCAGTACGAGCCATGACCCCCGCGAGCCGGTCCACCCCCACGAAAATTGTCCGTCATTTGGGCGCGGCCGCTCGTTTAGGCTGACGGGGGTGTGGGTCATGAGAGGCATTCTCTTGTCTTCGATCGCGTTGGTGGCCGTCGCGACGTCCGGCTGCGGCGACGGCATGGGCTCCACCGGGACGGGCGGCGTGGGCGCCGTGGGCGGGGGCGGCGGGGCCGGCGGGACGGGCGGCAGCGTCTCGGGCTGCGGTCGTGCCAGCGCCTGCGGGGGCGGCGTCGTGGGCACCTGGGCCATCATCGAGGTCTGCAACCTCACCGTCACGACGCCGGACCCGGGGATCTGCGCCGGGGTCCAGTATGCCGGGTCGACGTTGACCGAGACGGGAACGTTCACCTTCAGGACGGACGGCACCGTGACCGAGGATCTGACCGGGACGGGCATGCTCCACGAGGTGGTGCCGTCGTCCTGCTTCGACGTGCTCGGCACCTGCGCGCAGATCGACGCCAATTTTCAGATGGCCGTTGGACAGGGAACATACACGTCCGGCAGCTGCGCCAGCGCCGCGTCAGGCTCGTGCGAATGCACGGCCGCCTTCAACACGACGGCGACCGTGTCGGGGATGTACACGACGTCGGGGTCGACGCTGACGTTGATGAACACGACCAACACGTCCACCTCGGACAGCTACTGTGTACAGGGGTCGACGCTGGTCATCAGCGTGCCGAACACGACCGGCGCCCCGCCGGCCATCTACGTGCTCAGCAAGCATTGATTCGGCACGCCTCGAGCCTTCTGGTGGTATGGCCTCACCTTCGGTAGGCTCAGGCCAGGACATTGAAGGGATTCTTGCTGCTGCTCGTCCTCGCCGCCGCGGGCGTCGCCGGCGTCATCTACTGGCGGCGATCCCTCGAGGCGTCCCGCGCGCCGGTCGCCGGTGCGACCGGCGAGCCCGCCAAGCACGGCAAAGAGCGGCGGCGCAGGCGGCGCGGCGTGCGGCGCATGGCGCGCAACGAGGTGTTCGTCGCGTCGGCGCCGTCGGGCGAGGCGCCTGTCGACGAGGGCCCGCCACCGGGTGCCTATGCCCCATCGCCCCGCGAAGGCCCCGCCCCCG
>DATFXS010000334.1:0-4082 GCA_035315605.1 Polyangia bacterium | reverse complement strand
ACCGGCGGTTCCGGCGGCGGCGGTGGCGGCACCAGCGGGGTCTGCGACGCGCCCACCATGGTGTTCAAGTCGACGAATACCCAGAGCGGGTGCGGCGCCGAAAACGGCTGCCACGGCGCAACGGCCAAGGAATCGGGGCTGGATCTGGTCTCGGCCAACGTCATCTCCCGCCTTCTCGACAAGACACCCGATCCCACCATGAGCCTCGCGTGCATGGGCATCACCGAGCCCTATCTGAAGTCGGGCTCGAGCCCCGCGATGGGGCTGCTGCTGGACAAGCTGAACTCGGGGAGCTGCGGCCTGCCGATGCCGTATCCGCTGGGCGGCCTGCCGCAGCCGCAAAGAGACTGCATCACGCAGTGGGCAAACGCCGTCACGACCGGCATGATCACGCAGTGACGGGCCAGTTAGCTTGATTCCCCGACCGGAAGGCCCGATGATCGGGCGATGCGAATTCGCCTTTCCGGTGCGCTGGTAGCGGTCGTCCTCGCGGGCTGCGCGCTCGTGGGTTGCGGGAACATCTCGATCCAGAAGGACGGCGGCAGCGCCGGGAACGGCAGCGGCGGCTCGACGGGCGCCGCGGGGACCACGGGCCGCGGCGGCTCGACCGGCGCCGCAGGGACCACGGGCACCGGCGGCTCGGCCGGCGCCGTGGGCAGCGCTGGCGCGAGCGGGTCCTCCGGAGCAGCAGGGACGGCCGGGACGGCAGGCGCGACCGGGAGCGGAGGCCGGGGCGGATCGGACACCGCCGGGCGTGGCGGCGCCGGTGGCGGCGCCGGCTCGGTCGTCACGGGCCGGGGCGGCACGACGGGCACGGGCGGCACGACGGGCACGGGCGGCGTGACGAGCGCCGGCGGACGCGGTGGCGCGACGGTCGACGCCGGGACGGACGCGCCGAGCGACGCCTGCGTCAGCAACCCGAAGGCGACCACCTGCAACGGCAAGTGCGGCACCCTCAAGGACAACTGCAACGTCGCCGTCGACTGCGGCACGACCCAGTGCGTGTCGCCCCTGACCTGCGGCGGCGACCCCACCATGCCCAACATCTGCAGCTGCGTCAGCGCCTCGATGGCGACCACCTGCAGCAGCCGGTGCGGGGTGGTGACCGACAACTGCGGCCGTCACGTCGACTGCGGAACCACCCAGTGCATATCGCCCAGCACCTGCGGCGGCGGCGGCACGGCCAACATCTGCGGCTGCACGCCCAACAAGCCGGTCGATGTCTGCGGCACGCAGGTTTGCGGAACGATGCCCAACGGCTGCGGCGGCACGCTCAGCTGCGGCGCCTGCGCGGGCCGCTGCTGCGGCGACTCTTGCATCTCCGCGACCATGCAGTGTCCGTGAAAGCGGCTCCGTCCGCGCCGTTCACCGCCGACGCGCCTCGCTGAAGCCGAGCTGGCGGCACTCCGGCCCGTCTGCCGGGAGGGCGGCCAGCGCCGCCAGCGAGAAATCGGTCGCCCCGCGCGCGTCCCAGTCCGCCAGCCACCGGCGCATGGCCGCCGGATCGTCCGGATGCGCGCCGTCGGCGGCGAACAGCAGCACGTTGCCGTCGACCGGCGTCCGCCGGCAATCGAACGGCCTCAGCACAGCCGCGAAGGTGCGCGCCACCGCCAGCCCCTCCGCCTGCATCTCGGCGATGTTGATCGCAACGACGCCGCCGGGCGCGAGCCGCCGCGCGACCGCCTGGAAGAAAGCCCGCGTCCCGAGCGACGCCGGAATCTCCTCCCCCGCGTACGCGTCGAGCAGGATGTAGTCGTAGCGGTCGTTCGGATCCCCACCGCTGGTCATCCACACGGCCGCGTCGGCCACGTGCACGCGGTAGCGCGCGTCTTCCTGGAGCCCGAAGTGCGCGCGCGCCGCGGCGACGACGACCGGATCGATCTCGATCGCGTCGATCGCCATCGCGGGCAAGGCGCGATGGACCAGCGTCGTCACCGTCCCGCCGCCGAGGCCCACCATCAACATCCGGCGCGGCCGGCCATGATGCGCCAGGCCCAGCAGCGCGTAGCGCGTGTATTCGAGGGGAAGGGCGCGCGGGTTGCGCAGCTCGACCGCGCTCTGCTCGGATCCGCCGGGCGATCCGAAGCGCATCACCCGGCGTGCCCCCTCGTCCATCACCAGCACCCGACCGAACCGCGACGTCTGGTCGAAGATGACGCGCGGGCCGGTGACAGGCGGGCCCGCGGTTGCGCAACCCAGCCCAACCAGTAAGGCGAAAACCGCTATTGGTCCTGGACGCTTCGGCGTCCTTGAAAAACAAACCTTCCTAATACTAGAGTGCTGACGCGTGACGACGAGAGCCCCCAGCGTCCCGACCGGTTGCCGCGCGTTCCTCGCCGGCCTGCTCTGCACCCTCTGCGTCCTCTGGGCGACGACCGCACAGGCGGCGCCCAAACGGATCGGCGTTCCGAAATTCGACGGCGTGCAAGAAGCGCTGGTGCGCAAGAAGGTCATGCAGATTCTGAAGAGCCACGGCTACGATCTCGCGAAATCGCGCGAGATGGAAATTGGCCTGGCCAACACCGGCGCGCTGCTCGACAACGACGAAGGATTCCAGAAGGTCGCGAAGGAGCTGGCGCTGGCGGCGATCGTGACCGGCGAGATCGGCAAGAAGCGCGCGAAGCTCGCAGTGCACGATGGCAAGGACGGGTCGCTGCTGGGCGAGGCGAACTTCGCGGGCGCGAACCCGCGCAAGATCATGGCGGAGGTGGCGCGCGGCTTCTGGACGAAGCTGGGCAGCGCCGTCGAGCAGGGCAAGACGCCGTCGGGAGCGAAGAAGCCGCAGAAGGTCGTGGCCGAGGCGCCCGAGGACGACGAGAACGCGCCCGACGCCGGCGGCGGCGGCGAGGGTGAAAGCGAGCCGCCGCCCCCCGCGCCTGAGCCCCGCTCGAAGAAGAAGACCGAGGCGGTCGCCGAGGCCGAGGGTGGCGGTGCCGCGGGCGACGAAGCGCCGCCACCGGCCAAGAAAAAGAAAAAGAAGAAAAAGATAAAGATGGAGGGCGAAGGGGCGGACGTCGTCGAGGAGGACACCAACGAGGTGATCCCGCCGACGATCGACGTGCAGGCGGGCTTTGGCCTCGTGAACCGGAACCTCGCCTACCACCAGGATGTCAGCAATCCCAACCTGCGGACTTACGGCCTGCCCGCCGGATTCGCCGCGGTCTTCAATGCCGTCGCGTACCCGATCGCCCTGTTCACCGATGGGCCGATGAAGAACCTGGGCTTCGAAGCGAACGTCGAGCAGGCCTTCTTCATCGCGTCTCCGCTGCCGGCGATGGGCGCGACGCCAGCCCAGAAGTTCGGCAACACGGTCCACGAGTTCAGCGGCGGCGTCCGGTATCGCGTCCCATTCGGCGCTGGCCACTACTTCTACGGTTCGGCGACCGGCGGCGAGCACGCCTTCACGTTCAACAGCATCGGCATGGGGAATCGCGCGAACCTCGACATCCCCGATGTCATCTACCGGTACATCCGCCCCGGCATTGGCATCCACTTCGAGCTGCCTGCCCAGTTCTCGCTCACTCTGAGCGGGGGATACCGCTGGATATTCAACGGCGCCGGACCCCAGTTCCACGACACGTTCTGGCCCAATTCCACCGTCGCCGGCGTCGACGGCGAGCTTGCGATCGGCTACCGCATCCAGTCCTGGGGTGAGCTGCGAGTCGTGGGCGGTTTGCGCCGCTACTTCTCGTCGATGAACTGCGCCTCGAACATGAACGGGACGGTGGTCAACACCTGTATGCGCACCCTTCCCAACGGGACGCCGGTGGATTTCACCGTCGGCGGCGCGGTCGACCAGTACATCAGCGCCGGAGCTGTCTTTGCCGTCAACTGGGGCGGCAGCGAGATCAAGATGCCGGAGGAGGCGGAGGAAGCGCCGCCGCCGCCGAAGCGCAAGCGGAAGCATGCCGAGGACGAGGATTCGGGCGGTGGCGACAGCGGCGGCGATAGCGGCGGGGGCGGCGACGACCAGTGACCCTCATCGCGTGATCGCGTGAGCGAGCGCGAGCTTCGCTTGCGCGAGCTCGCCGCGGGGGGTTCGGGACCCTCTGAGGGTCCCGACTCGATCGTCCGCGCGCCGG
>DATFXS010000333.1:0-3161 GCA_035315605.1 Polyangia bacterium | reverse complement strand
GTTGTAGCGGAAGACGTTGTAGCCGAGGCCGTTCACCGGATCGACGACGGCGTCGACGACGGCGTTGCGCCCGGTGGTGCCCCAGCCGCCGACGTGGTTCGCCCACCAGCAGAGGCTCGTCCCCCAGCCCTCGAACGTCTGGTGGTGCGTGCCCGGGTTCACCTTCACGAGCGTCGTGCCGGAGGCGGCGGTGACCGTCGGGCGCGCGCCGCCCGTGCCGCCTGCGCCCGAGCCGGCGCTTCCGCCCGCGCCCGCGCGGCCGCCCGCGCCTGCGCTCCCGCCCGTTCCCGCGGTGCCGCCCGTGGCGCCCGCGCCACCGGCACCCGCGCTCCCGCCGGTGCCCGCGCTGCCGCCGCGCCCGCCCGCGCCGGTGCTGCCGCCTGCGCCCGCGACGCCGCTCGTGCCGGCGCCGCCACCTGTTCCGGCGCCGCCGTTCGATCCGCCGCTGCCGGCGCTACCACCGCTGCCCGAGCCGCCGCAGCCGACGAGAGCGAGCATCAATGAGAGAACGACCCTGGAGGCGATAAGCGAGCGCATCCGGCGATTCTGCACCAGATCGTTGCGCCCCCGGTACCGCGATCGGCTGCGGTGGACTCTCGTCTGGCGTGGTGTGTCGAACCGCTTGCCTCGTCGTGATCGCGTGCGTCGTCGCCAGCGCCGATCTCTGACGCGAAGCTAACGGTGCCGCGTGTGCTTCGCGGCGACGGCGCGCTTGCTGGTCCGGTGGTGGCTCTTGCCGGTGACCACCCGCGCGTGCTTCACGCGCGTGCCGTGACCCGTCTTCACCTTGCTCCAGGCGCTCGGCGCCACCGGCGCCGCGTCGGCGCCATCGTCGGCCGCGTCATCCTCGGCGGGCGCATCCGCGACCGCGGGGGCGGCGGCCGCCGCGCCCGGAACCGGTGTCACCTGGGTGGCCAGGACGGGCTGCGCGACCGGCTGCGCGACCGTGGGCGCCTGGGCCCGCGCCGCCGGCGCCTCGGGCGCGCGCTCGACGCGCGCCGCGACGGCCGCGCGATGATGCGAAATCAGGAACGCGCCGCCCCCGCCCACGATCGCGACGGTCGCCGCAAACGCGGCGTAGTGACGCCAGCGCCTGGGCGGCTTCTCGTCGATGTACTCGACCTCGCCCTCGAGCGGACGTTCGAGCACGGCCATCTCGTCATTGAATCGTTCCAGCGTGGTGCGGCGCGGACGCGGCTCCATCTGCACCGGCGGCACCGGCAGTGGAGGCGGCTCGTCGATCACGATCGCCCCCGATTCGATCGCGATCGCGCCCGATGAGACCGCGGGGACCTCCTCGATCGCCACGACCTTGCCCCCGTTGTTCGTCATGCCGCCCGTCGGACTGATCTCCCACCCAAGCGTCGCTTTACGTATTCCGTCGCTGCTCATGCTCTTCTCTTCATCGGTAGGATCCCTCACCGATTGGAGATGGCTCATTCACTCCGCGACGCGTGGCATCGGCCCTGTGCGGCCCGGTACGGCGCCTGCTGACACGTCGGTTGCGCATGCCGTCGAACGACGGCCGTCGCGCCGCTAGTTCAGCATCCAGTCGACCGACGCCTGGTGGCAGATCGGCCCGCATTCCTTACCGTTCGGCGCGTAGTCCTGGTAGCTCGGCGCGGCACTCGCGTCGAGAATCGCGACGCCGTCGACGTACTGCGAGGCGTGGATCTGCGCCGGCGTCCCCGGCATCGCGATCGCCTCGGCGAACTGACCGGGCACCGGATCGCACGTCTGCACGACCGAGTTGCCGACGGTCATGGTCGTGCAGGTCTGCAGCGGCCCCACCGTCACAATCAATCCGGGCGGGCAGGTCGCGTCGACGAAGCCGCCGCTGTTCGCCGCCGTCGCCGGAAATGTGAACGTGCAGGACAGGGTGACGCCGTCGGCGGTGACGTCGACCCTGTGCATTCCGCTCGGGAAGCTGCCGTCGGCCCTGCGCACGGCCGCGACGAACTGGTCCGAGCAGCCGATCTCGGTGCACGACTTCGGAAGCAGACAGCCGGGCGCGCCGGGCAGAGCCGCCGCCACGAGCAATGCCTCACCGATCCCGATCCAGGAAGCACGCACACGCCGAGTCTACGCCCGCGCACGCATTCATGCTTATGCTTGCGCCCATGCCGTCCCCGACCGAATGGCCCGAGCTCCGCATCGCCGACTGGCGCGAGACCTACGCGACGCTCCTCCTCTACTCGCAGATCATCGGCAAGATCCGCCTGGCGCTCGCGCCCAAGACCAACCAGTGGTGGAACGTCACGCTGTACGTGACGGCGCGCGGGCTGACGACGTCGCCGATGCCGCTGTCCGATCGAATCCTGTCGATCGACCTGGACTTCGTCGATCACCGCGTCGTGGTCCAGGACAGCCTGGGCAACGTCCGCTCGCTGGCGCTCGGCCCGCGCGCCGTCTGCATCTTCTACGGCGAGCTGATGACCACGCTGTCCGGCATCGGCGTCGACGTGCGAATCTGGCCCCAGCCCCAGGAATGCTCGGTGACGACGCCGTTCACGGAGGATCGCGGGCACGCCCACTACGATCGCGCCGCCGTGCAGAACTTCTGGCAGGCCCTGCGCCGGGTGGAGCCCGTGTTCCAGAAGTTCCGGTCCGGTTTCCGGGGCAAGTGCAGCCCGGTGCATTTCTTCTGGGGCGGTTTCGATCTCGCGGTCACCCGCTTCGTCGGACGGCGCGCGCCGCTGCGCAAGGGGAAGGTCGATCGCGACGCCTACGACGAGGAGGTGATCTCGCTCGGGTTCTGGCCGGGCGATCCCTGGACGCCGAGCGGCGGCTCCGAGGCGCTGTTCTACTCGTACACGGTGCCCGAGCCGGCGGGGCTGTCGGCGGCCGCTGTTCGCCCCGACGCGGCGTCGTGGCACCCGACGCTGAAGGAGTTCGTCCTTCCCTACGAGGACGTCCGGCGCGCCGCCGATCCCGCGGCCGCGATCCTCGACTTCGCCCAGAGCACGTACGACGCGGGCGCGACGCTCGCGGGCTGGAACCGCGAGGCGCTCGCGTACCCGTAGCTACCACTTGTGGCCGTGCGGCAGGCTGGCGCGGTACTTTCCGTCGCCGTCGACGTCCAGGAAGACCGGGTTCGTCAGCGCGAACGGGTACACGGTGAACGTCTTGCCGTCGCCGACGACGGGCGTCAGCGGCTTGTC
>DATFXS010000332.1:0-4852 GCA_035315605.1 Polyangia bacterium | reverse complement strand
GTTCGATCGCGTGAGCGAGCGGACGGGCTTTGCCCGGCCCGAGCTCGTCGCGGGGGGCGCGGGACCCTTCCAGGGTCCCGTCTCGGATGTCGCGGGGCGTGGCGTGTTCGCCGGCATCGTCTCGCTGCTGGCGGCCCTCTTGGTGCTCGAGCTTCCGCTGGCGTGGCGCCTGCGGCGCGCGGGCGCCGCGATCGAGGAGACGTTCCGCGATCTGTTCATGCGCAAGATCCCGCGCCTCGGCGATCGTTACTTCCAGAGCCGCCCGGTCTCCGACATGGCGGAGCGCGCCCACCTGGTGCACAAGCTGCGCGCCCTGCCGACGCTGGCGGGCGACATCCTGCGCACGGGCCTGGAGATCGTGATCGTCGCGGCGGCGCTGGTCTGGCTGGATCCGGGCGGCGCGGTCTGGGCGATCGCGTTGGCGGTGGCGATGCTGTTGATTCCGCTGGCCGCGCAACCCGCCGTCGCCGAGCGCGATCTGCGGATGCGCAACCACGCGGGTGCGCTGGGGCGTTTTTACCTGGACGCGCTGCTAGGTCTCGTCACGATCCGGACGCACGCGGCCGAGCCGGCGCTCGCGCGCGAGCACGGCGATCGGCTGCGCGAGTGGGTGCACGCGGCGCGCGCGGCGGTGCGGGCGGCGCTTTCGGCCGAGGCGGCGCAGGCGCTGATCGGGTTCGGGCTCGCGACCTGGCTGCTCGTCGATTTCTTCGCGCGCGCGGGCACAGGCGATCCGGGCGCGGGGTTGCTCGCCGTCTACTGGGCGCTGTCGCTGCCGATGCTCGGGTACGAGCTGGCGCTGTTCGTCCAGCAGGTGCCCGCCCAGCGGAGCCTGACCCTACGGCTCGTCGAGCCGCTCGACGCGCCCGAGGAACGGGCCGAAGGCGATCCGGCGCTGGCGCGCGCGGCTGTGGAATCCGCCACGGACGCGGTGTCGATCCAGCTCGAGGGTGTCCGCGTCGTCGCGGCCGGCCACGAGATCCTCGACGTCGGCGCGCTGGCGATCGCCTCGGGCGAGCACGTCGCGATCGTGGGCGCGTCGGGGGCGGGGAAGTCGAGCCTGGTCGGGCTGCTGCTCGGCTGGCACCGCCCGGCGGCTGGCACCGTCCGCGTCGACGGCCGGCCGCTCGGCCCGGCGGAGCTCGAGGCGCTGCGCGAGCGGACCGTGTGGGTCGATCCGTCCGTCTATCTCTGGAACCGATCGCTGGCGGCCAACCTGGCGTTCGGCCTCGAGTCCCCCGACGTCGATCTCGCGCCGGCGATCGCCGACGCCGATCTGGCCGAGGTCGCGCACCGGCTCCCGCGCGGCACCGACACGCCGCTCGGCGAGGCCGGCGCTCTCGTGTCGGGTGGCGAGGGGCAGCGCGTCCGCTTCGGGCGCGGCGTGCTGCGGCCGCGGCCCGCCCTCGTGATCCTCGACGAGCCGTTCCGGGGCCTGGCCCGCGACCAGCGCGCGGCGCTGCTCGCCGGCGCGCGCCGGCGCTGGTCCGAGGCGACGCTCCTGTGCGTCACCCACGACATCGGCGAGACGGAGCGGTTCGCGCGCGTCCTCGTGGTGGCCGACGGCAAGATCGTCGAGGATGGCGCGCCGGACGCCTTGCGGGCGCGGCCCGATTCGCGCTACGCGCTGCTGCTGGCGGCCGAACAGCGCATGCGCGCGTCGTCGTGGTCGGCGGCCGCCTGGCGGCGCCTTCGCCTGGACGGCGGCCGTGTCCACGAAGGAGGCCCGTGACGGCGGCGAACGAAATCGCGTCCTGCCTGTGGCCGCTCGATCGGCGTGAGGAGCTGACCGCGCGCCTCGCGGGCGCCGCCGGCATCGGCGCGCCCCGTCCGGCCGAGCGGTTCGAGTGGAGCTACGCGGACGTGACGCCGCAACTTGGCGGGGGGCCTCGCGGCGACACGCCGGCCGTGGTGCGCGTCGGTGCGGGCGCGGGGAGCCTGCTGGGGATCGTGGCGTTCGCCGATGGCGGCGTCCGCGTCCTCGGCCGCGACGGCGCGCCCGTCTGGTGCGACGCCGAGGCGCTGGGCGCATTCCTGCGCGCGCCGGCCGAGACCGAGGCCCGCCCAGCAGTCGACGCGACCGTCGCGCGCGCCGGCGTGGCGGCGGAGCGGCGAGCCGCCGTCGCCGATGCGTTGCTGCGGGCGTCGCTGGGCGGCATCCGCATCGCCGAAGGGGAGCGCTTGCGACCGGCGCGTCCGTCGATCTGGTCTGCCTTGCGCGGCGCCGGCATCCGGGCCCGCGTGGCGGCCGCCGTCGCGGGCTACGTGGTTCAGCTCGCGCTGGTGGCGGCGCTCTGGGGGACGATCGGCGCGCGCGCGGTGGCGGCGGACGGCACCGCCGGATCCGCCTGGGCCGTCGCTGCGATCATCGCGGCACTGGTCGGCGTGCGTCTGGCCGCCTCGTGGACGGCGGGCCGCCTGGCGATCGACACCGGGCGCGTGCTGCGCGAGCGGCTGCTCCACGGCCTTCTGTCGCTGGACACGGAATCGACGCGGGCGGAGGGGATCGGACAGCTACTCGGCCGGGTCGTCGAGACCGAGGCCCTCGAGTCGCTCGCGCTCGGCGGTGGTCTGATGGCCGCCGCGGGCGCGTTCGAGCTGGTGACCGGCGCGGTTGTGCTGGCGCTGGGTATGGCGGCGTCGTGGCAGCTGCTGCTGCTCGCCGCGTGGCTGGCCATCGCGGCGCTGCTCGCCGCGCGGGTTCAGCGGGCGCTCGGGCGCTGGTCGGACGCGCGCATCGCGCTGACGCACGATCTCGTCGAGCGGATGGTGGGGCAGCGGACGCTGGTCGCGCAGCAGCCCGTGCGGCTCCGTCACGTCGAGGAAGAGGCGGCGCTGGGGCGCTACGCCGCCCTGGGGCGCGCGCTGGATCGCGCGGTCGCGCTGCTCGCGATCGTGGTGCCGCGCGGCTGGCTGATCGGCGCGATCGCGGTGCTGGGACCGAGCATAGCCGGCGCGGGCGCCCGACCGGGCGCGTTCGCGACCAGCCTGGGGGGAACGCTGCTGGTCTACGGCGCCCTGCGCAAGCTCGCCCAGGCGTTCCCCGCCCTCGGCGCGGCCGCGATCGCGTGGCGCCAGGTCGCCGCGATGTTCGCGGGCACGGACGGCGTCGCGTCCTCGGCTGTCCCGGCCCCGGCGTCGGACGAGCAGGCGCCGGACGCGCCGCTGATCAGCGCGCGCGAGGTCGGCTTTCGGTATCCGGGGCGTGCCGAGCCGGTGCTGACGGGCTGTACGCTCGACGTGCGGCGCGGCGATCGCGTCTTGCTGGAAGGTCCGTCGGGCGGGGGCAAGTCGACTCTCGGCGCGCTGTTGACCGGCCTGCGCGTCCCCGACGCGGGTACGCTGTCGCTCGACGGCGTCGAGCAGCGGGCGATCGGCCTTTCGCGCTGGCGCGGACGCGTCGGCGCCGCGCCGCAGTTCCACGAGAACCACGTCTTCTCCGCCAGCTTCCTGTTCAACCTGCTGCTGGGACGCGCCTGGCCGCCGCGCCCCGAAGACGTCGCTGAAGCAGAGGCGATCCTGCGCGAGCTGGACCTCGGGCCGCTGCTGGCGCGTATGCCGTCGGGGCTCGAGCAGCTGGTCGGCGACAGCGGCTGGCAGCTGTCACACGGCGAGCGGAGCCGCCTGTTCATCGCGCGGTCGCTGCTTCAGCCGCTCGACGCGCGCGTGCTGGACGAGAGCTTCGCCGCGCTCGATCCGGAGACCCTCGAGCGCGCGCTCGCCTGCGTCCTGCGCCGCGCGGAGACGTTGGTCGTCATCGCGCACCCATGACGTGTCAGCTCGTTGAGCCGGTGCTATTCTCGCAACTGTTCGCGGGCACTGCCGATGACCCGCACATGGGGTTGGTCATGACAAAAGTCAAAATCACGAACATGGTCGACAGGCAGAACGCCGCGGACGGTCTCATCCCGGGGGACCGCGTCCGGAGTATCGAGCTCCAAGCCCTCGCGGACACCAGAGCGATTTCGATGGCGATCCCGGAGGATTTGGCTGAAAAGCTCGGGGCTGGGGTCGTTCGGAAGGACACGGTGCGCGTGGCGGATGGGCGCCGGCTTCAAGTCGATTACGTGGGTCCGCTCTGGATCGAGGTGCTGGGCCGGAGCATGACCGCCGACGCGATCGTTCTCCCGCGCGGCACAACCCCGCTGCTGGGGGCCGTGCAGCTCGAGACGATGGATCTCGTGGTCGTGCCGTCGTCGGGCGAGGTAATCACGAATCCGGCCAACCCGGACGGCCCCGTCATCCCGATGTTATCGGCCGCTTAGCTCGCCCACCAGGACGAGAACTTCAGCAGGAAGACGTCGCTGGTGCCGCCGTGGCCGAAGGTGTGCGGATCGAGCGAGGTCGGATTCGCGAACATGCCCGTGCCCATGTTCGGGACGGGCACCGTCGGGATCTGCGAGTGTGAGTAGACGAAGTAGATCGTCGACCCGAGCCGGTACTCCCAGCGGAAGACCACGTTGACGTTCAGCGCGGCGTCCTGAAAGTCGGGCGTGTTGGGCGGCGTCGGGATCGTCATCGGCGCCGGGTTGAGCGCGTCGAGCGTGACGCGCGTCGGAGCAAGCGGCATCGGGATCGGAACGGTGCGCATGTCGTCGTAATGCCCGATGGCGAGGAACGCTTGCGCGTACGCCTGCAGCGTCAGCTGCGGCGTGAACGTATAGGACGCGCGGAACGTCGCGCTCACGCTCTTCGCGGTCAGCTTCCCGAACCAGTAGTTCGTCGTGTCGGCCACCTGCCGGGCGTAGCGATACTCGCCCGCCGACCACGTCAGCTGGGGCAGCAGCTCGAGATCCAGCTGGCGCAGCGCGTGCACGACGACGCTGCCCTGCGCGGCGGTCGCGTAGGTTCC
>DATFXS010000331.1:0-3674 GCA_035315605.1 Polyangia bacterium | reverse complement strand
CTCGGTGGTCCTGGTGATCGGGGTCGCGCGGCGGGCCGGGATGGCCGGCTGGGAAGAGGCGGGCGCCGTCTGGGCCGACGCGGCCCGCGCGCCGCGCCTGACTGACCGTCTGCCCACCGCCGCGACCAAGGACCTGCGCCTCATCATCCGCGATCGCTCCCAGCTGCTGGCGCTGATCGGCATGCCGGTGATCTTCATCGGCGTGCAGATCTTCGGCGCCGCCGGGTGGAGCTGGACCACCGGCAACCTCGACCGGATCGCCTGCCTGGCGTTCTCGCTGGCGCTGTACATGGGGACGATCGGCCCGCTGACGCACATGCAGGCCGAGCGCCGCGCGTTCTGGATCCTGCGCACGGTGCCGGTGCCGCTCGGGCACCTGCTGGCGGGCAAGGCGCGCGCCTGGGCCATCATCATCGGCGCCATCGCCGCGGCCGCGTTCGCGGTCCTGTCCGTCTCGGTGCCGAACGTCGATCTCGCCGACCGGCTGGTGGCGGGTCTGCTTGTCACCGCGGGCTCGGCCGGGATGTGCTTCGTCGCGGTCGCGATGGCGAGCGGCGGCGCCGATCTCTCCGACGAGACGAACACCGCCGTCGGTCCGGGAACGGTCTACGCGTACCTGGGGGTCGCCGGCCTGTTCAACGTGGTGCTGGTGGGGGATGCGGCCACCCGCGTCGCCGGCCTGGTGCTGTACGCGCTGGCCGGCTGGACCTACTGGCAGACGGGCGTCCAGCAGGCGGCGTTCTGCCTCGACGCCGAGGCGGTGCGGATGCGAAGCGTGCGCGCCTCCGACGGCGCGACGATGCTCATCATCTACGCGCTCGGATCACGCGCGGCGGTCGAGTTCATCCGGAAGGCCGGCGTCCAGCACGCCGCGACCGCAAACCCGCTGCGCATCGTGCTGCTGGCGCTGATCGTCGCCGGCGCCGCGGTCTACCTGGCGCGCCGGCCGGCGAGCCCGGCGGTCGCGCGGCGCGGGCTGCCGCTCTCGCTGCTGCTCGGCGCCGGCGTGGGCGCGGTCGCGGGTGGGCTCGCCACGGCGATCGCGGGCGCGGCCGCCGGGTTCTCCTGGCAGGCCATTGCGCTCACGGCCGACGAGATCGTCCTCCGTGGCATCGTTCAGCGCGGCCTCGCGCAGAAGTCGTCCCTGAAGTCGCGCCTCGGCGCCGCCCTGGCGACCTTCGTCGCCGGCGTCGTGACGGCGCAGATATCGGGGTGGTCGGGCGCGCGCGC
This sequence comes from Polyangia bacterium, assembly GCA_035315605.1. Lineage (GTDB taxonomy): Bacteria > Myxococcota_A > Polyangia > Fen-1088 > Fen-1088 > JADGRB01. The sequence goes on along the minus strand of DATFXS010000331.1, from coordinate 2,444 downwards.
GCCGGCGGGGATCGCGCTGGTCGTCGCCGGTCAAGCCGCGGCGACGGGCGTCTACGCGCTGACTGGCCGGGTGGCGGCGGCGTGGGTTTCGCGCATCGTCACCGTCGGTCTTGCCGCTTTCGTCTAGCGATTGAACGGGATACGATGATCAAGATGCGAGTAGTCCTACCTTTGGTTACGTCACGCCTTCGTGCCGTGCGGATTCTGGCGCTGGCGGCGTTCGGAACCGCGGTGATCGCTTCCTGCGGCGTCGACCAGAGTGGGCTTGGCTCGATGCCGTTCTTGCCGCACGACGCTTCGTCCGGGGACACGACCGGGATCGCGGGCGCGAGCGGCACCACGGGCGCGGGCGGCTCGGCGACGGGCGCAGGCGGCAGCACGGGGGCCACGGGCGGCTCCGCGATCGGCAGCGCGGGCACCACGGGCGCGGCGGGAACCGGCGGCGCCGCAGGTACGACAGGGACGGGCGGCACTAGCGCGGGAGCTGCGGGAGCGGGTGGCGACAGCGCCGGCGTCGCTGGCGCGGGCGGATCCGCGGCGGGCACCACGGGCGCAGCAGGAACCGGCGGCGACGCCGGTACCACGGGGACTGGCGGCAGTAGCGCGGGGGCTGCGGGCGTGGGTGGCGACAGCGCCGGCGTCGCGGGAACTGGCGGAGACGCGGCAGGCACCTCGGGCACGGCGGGGACAGGCGGCAGCGCGGGAACGGGCGGCAGCGCCGGGACGGGCGGCACCGCGGGCGTTGCCGGGAACGGGACCGGCGGTCGAGGCGGCGCGGGTGGCGGCGGCCGCGGCGGCACGGGCGGGGTGACGATTCCGTGCAACTCGACCACCTGTGCGACCGGCTGTTGCCGGGACAGCACGACCTGCATCCGGATGCGCTCGGCCATGGAGTGCGGCTCCAACGGCGCCGCCTGCGCGCCGTGCGGCGGCTGCCAGACCTGCTCGCCGATGGGCCAGTGCCAGATCGACTCCATGTCGCGCTGGACGATCACAGCCGTGTCCGCGCAGTTGAAGCCAGCGAACTGGGATCGGCCGACCGGTCAGATCGGCGGCCCGCTGCCCGATCCGTTCTGTGAATTCGAGAACCCGGCGGGCAACGTCAGTACCGCCACCGCCGGCGTGACCGACACGATCGTCGACACCTTGGACCCGACCTGGAATCAGGTGATCACGCCCGCCGGGATGACCGTTTCCGCGGCGACGCTGATGTCCGTCAACCCGACCTGGCAGATCTGGGTCGGCGACGACGACGGCTGCTCGACCCCGAGCTGCCTGGCGGACGTCGCCTGCACCTACCGGCAGGCGATCACGGCGGCACAGCTGCAGGCGGGTCAGCTGGTCGTGAACAACCTGATGAGCTGCAACTCGCTGACGCTCGCCTTCACCTGCAAACCGTAGGCGGCCGCCCGGATGGGTCAGGCCTTGGCGACGAGGCCCGAGCGGAGACAGCGCGTGCAGACGCGGATGTGCCGGTGCGCTCCACCCGCCAGCTTCGCATGCACGCGGCGGAGGTTGGGTCGCTGGATGCTCTTCGTCTTGATGTTCGAGTGGCTGACGTTGTTGGCGACCCGGCGCTGCTTGCCGCAGACTTCGCAATGCGCTGCCATTTCAATTCCCTCCGGAAGGCGCGTACCTTTAGCACCAGCCGATGGAATTCGCAAGCAAGCGCCCGGCGGCCACCGCGGGCCTCCTGCTGTTGCTCTCGTTCTCGACCCAGGAGGGGTGCCGGTGCCGGCCCGCGCGCGCGCCTGCGGCGCATGACGGCGGGGCCGCGGTTCCGACCGCCTGGCTGGCAGGCGCGGTCGTCGATCGCCGCGATCACCCGGTGCCCGAGGCGCGCGTGCTCGCGTTTCCGACCGGCGGCGACGGCGGCCCGGCGGAGGGGGCGACGCCCTTCGAGACCGCCACCGATCTGTCGGGGCACTTCCGCTTCGACCACCTTCCGCCCGGACCTTACCGGCTGCTGATCGACGCCGCCGGGTTTCCCACCACCGAGAAGAGCCCGGTCGTGGCGCCGGCCGACGATGCCGCCGTTCGCGTCGACGGCGAGGGACGATCGATCGTCGGCCGGGTGCGTGCTGCGGGCACGCCCGTGGCCGGCGCGCGCGTGCTGCTCGCGCCCGACGGCGGCGGACCTCTGCGCGAGGGCGTGACCCGCGCGGGCGGTGGGTTCGCCTTCGGGGGTCTCGGCGACGGACGATACGCGCTGCGCGCGGTGGGCAACGACCTCGCCTCGCCGCCGTCGCGCGCCGTCGAAGCCGCCGATGGCCCAGGCGCCGCGCCGGTCGAGCTCGAGCTGGCGCCTGCGCGCAGCATCACGGGCCGGGTCGTCGACGACACGGGCGCGCCGCTCGCCGACGTGCCGGTGCGGATCGAGACCGCGGCCGGCGCACCCGGCGATGATCCGCTGCCGACCCGCTTGCAGTCGGACCGCGCGGGCG
>DATFXS010000330.1:0-2555 GCA_035315605.1 Polyangia bacterium | reverse complement strand
TCGCGGGCGAGTAGCGAGCGGCCATGAGCTGGAGGACGACGAGGCGCGCGCTGGCGGTGATCGCGGTGATGGGCGTGGCCGCCTGCTCGGGCAGCCCGGGCTCGCCCGACGCCGCGCTGCTGACCGACGCCGGATCGGGAGCGGACGCGGGCCACCCGCGTCCGAGCAACTGCGTCCCGAGCGGTCCGGAGATCTGCGACGGCAAGGACAACGACTGCGACGGCGTCGTCGACAACGGCTTTTCCTGGCAGGGGACGGCGGTCGGCGCCAAGTGCTACCCCGGCATGGGCGCTTGCGGCGTCATGGGCACGGTGGTCTGCACGGACCCGTCCACCGCCGATTGCTCCGCCATGCCCGGGCAGCCCGACGACACCTTCCACACCGACGCGGCGCCGAACGGATCCTGGGACTGGAACTGCAACAACGGCGTCGATCGCCAGTACCCTCTGAAGGCGTGTGAAGACGCGCCGGCCGGGGCGTGCCCCGCTCACGGATGGACGGCGGGGCCTGGCGGGTCGAGCGATTGCGGGCAGACGTTGATCCAGCATGCCTGCTCGGCGAGCGGCGGGAGCTGCATGTCGACGGGCGCCGGCGAAATGGTCCAGGAAGGGTGCAAGTGAGCGCCCGCCCCGTCCGCTGAGACCATGCGGTCCGCCAAGGTGATCGGCGCTCTCGTGCTGGGGGCAGCGGGAGCGCTGCAGCTCGCGGCGGCCCGCGTCGATCGCCGCCCGCCCGCGGCCCCCGTGGCGGGAACGGTGACGCGGGCGATCGCCGCCAACACGACGGTCGGGGCGCAGCTGTTGGTCGTCGGGGTGAGCGGATCGGAACCGGCGTTCACGGCGATGACCGCGGAGCTGGACCGCATCGGGACGCCGTACACCACCGTCACCACCGCGGCGCCGCTCTCGTCGTCGGCGCTGTCGGACGGCGCGGGCCACGGCAACTTCAACGGGATCGTGCTGGCGGGCTGCGGCACATCGACGTCACCGGACGCGGCCACGATGGCGGCGCTCACCGACTACGCGGCCCACTACGGCGTCCGCACGGCTTGCCTGTTCTCCCATCCCGACGCGACGACCGGGCTCGGCACTCCGACCAGCGTCGACACGCGCGCGACGCCGCTGACGCTGACCTACGCGACGGCGGGGAAGGCGCTGTTCGGCGCCTACGCGACGACGACGTCGCTCGACGTCGGCGGCGTCGACGCGACGGTCGCCCCGATCGCCGACGCCGGCAGCACGACGCCGCTGCTGGTCGACGCCGGGGGCAACGCGGCCGCCGCCATTCATCGGGCCTCCGACGGGACCGAGCTGCTCGTGCTGACGTTCGATCAGGCGCCCGGCGCGCCGCACACGCGCCAGCTTCTCTGGGGCGTGCTCGGCTGGGTCACGCGCGGCGTCTACATCGGCGAGAAGCACGCTTACCTCGGCGCCCAGGTCGACGATCTCTTCCTCGGGACCGTCACCCGGAGCGGCCCGATCTACCGGCTGAGCAGCGATGATCTGCAGGCCGCCGCCCGCTGGCAGCAGCAGACGCAGGCCACCGCGGTGTCGAGCGGCGTGCGACTGACCTTCGCGTTCAACGGATCGGAGGTGACCGACAGCGACGGCCTGACCCAGGCCGCGCGGTCCGTCGGGCAGCAGTTCCAGTGGGTGAGCCACACCTTCGACCACCACCGGCTCGACACCGCCGACTACGCCCGCATGACGCAGGAGCTGACCGAGAACGACGCGGTGATGCAGAAGTACATGTTCGGCCCGTACGACCGCGCCAGCCTGGTCACGCCCGACATCAGCGCGATCGGCAACGCGCAGGTGCTGCAGGCCTCGGCCGACTTCGGCATCCAGCGCATCATCTGTGACGGCTCGCAATCCAACTGCCGGGGCTCGATCCCGAACACCGGGCTGCCGAACCCGCTGGTCCCCGCGTTGCTGATGATCCCGCGCATCGCGAACAACCTTTACGCGGACGTCTCCACGCCGGCGGAGTGGACCGACTACTACGGCACGCTGCACGGCGGGCAGGCGTACACGATCGACCAGATCCTCGACAGCGAAAGCGACACGCTGCTCGGCTACCTGCTGGACGGGAACATCGACCCGTTGATGTTTCACCAGGCCAACCTGCGCCTCTACGACGGCAGCCACGCGGTGCTGACCGACCTGCTCGATCGGACGCTCGCGAAGTACGCCGCGCTCCGCGTGCTGCCGGTCGCGAGCCTCACGATGGAGGAGATCGGGCAGCGAATGCTGGACCGATCTCAGCGGGCGACCGCCGGCGTATCGGCGACGATTCAACCCGGGCAGTCGATCACGATTCACGCGACGGCCGCGGCCCGCGTCCCGGTCACCGGCGCAAACGGCGCGGGCGCCGAGCATGACGGCGCCTTCGTGATCACGCGGGCGGACGTTCCGGCGGGCGGTGACGTCACGATCCCGCTCGCCCCTGCCGACGACGCCACCGGCGTGGCCGGAGGCGGTCACAAGGTCGGTGCGGCGGCGGGAGGAGCCAGCTCAGGCTGTGGCTGCCGGACGGTTCCACCGGGACGCGGGCTC
>DATFXS010000329.1:0-6249 GCA_035315605.1 Polyangia bacterium | reverse complement strand
GTCGTACGTGGTGACGACCGAGACCTGTCAGTGCGCCGACTCGCGCTTTCGCGACCAGCCCTGCGCCCACATCCTGGCGGCGCGCCTCGTCCAGGAGCTCCGCGAGGAGAGCTACGCGTTCTGATGAGCAAGTCGAATCTTCGCGGCGCCGCGAAGATTGGCGCCCTCCTGGTTGTGGTCGTCCTGGCGGTCGTCGTTTGGTTCTGCTGGACGACACTCCCGGGCTTGCCCCACGCGCTCGAGTGCCGCGACATCCGAAACGACTATCGCACGGCGGTCGCGCTGGTTGACCGCCAGCGAGCTGAGACCGCCTTCAACGCCGCCGGCTGTACGGGATCGCTGCTCAACACCTTCCTGCCCGCCGGCTGAAATCGGAAAGAACTTTCCGATTTGCCTAACGCAGTTAGAACCTTGGCGGAACCTTGCCGACGCCAGCCGGGTTCTTCGGCTTCTTGCGCGGCTTCTTCGGCTGCGTCAGGGATGACGGTCCCGCGGTTGGGTACGCGGGCGGCGGTTTTGGCGCTCGAGGCGCCTTCGGCGAAGATGGCATGACTTACCCCGTCGGTACGGTGATGGTGATGTTGCGGCTTGACGGCGTGATCGGCGCCACCGGCGCGATGAACGGCATCGGCGCCATCGAGAACGTCGGCGACGGCGTCATTGGCACGGTCGCCGTCGGCGCTACCGCGACGCTTCGACCTTCGGGAAGACCGCTCTGCGCGAACGGGGCTGGCAGCGGCGTGTTGGCGTAGCCGCCCGCCCCTCCACCCGGGAATGCCGTCGCGTAGCCGTAGTTCTGACCAGCGACCTGGCCCGGCGAAGAGACCATCCCCGCGGCTTGTTGCGCGCTCTGCGTCGGCAGCGCCGGCGAGGTAAACGACTGCGGCGTCGGCTGCAACGCCTGGACTTCCTGCGGCGCCGGCTGACCGCCATGTGTCTGGCGGTAGCGTTGGAACATCTGGGTGAGCGCGGCGAACGCTGCTCCGGCATCCTGTCCCATCGACCCGGTTGGATCAGCGCGCCTCACCAGGTTCGCCGCGGCTTGATACACCTCCGGTCCGCCGCCGAGCTGCGTTGCATACGCCGCCGCTCCCTGCGTCAGGTTCTGGGCGAAATCCGCGGGAGGAGCGACGAGCAGTCCCTTCTGACCTCTGCCCAGGATGCCGAGTCCTTCCTGGACGAAGTTCTGCGCGTTGGTGACACGGTTCTGGAGCAGGTTCGCACCAGCGGTGGCGCCCTGCGCGATCGCGCTGAGCTGACCGGTCGCTCCCTGCGCTGCCGCGGTCTGCGCGTTCTGCTCGAGCGTCGCCGCATCGACCGCCGCCTTCTGCGCGGCTTCGGCCTTACGCTGCTCGAGCGTCTGCTGCGCCAGGACGTTGGCCGCGGTCTGCGCCGCCGTGGTCTGCTGCTGCGTCAGCCGCTCCAGGTCCAGCTTGGCCTGCGCGATCTGGTTGTCGGTCGCGTCCTTGGCCTTCAGGTACTCGAACTTGGCCCAGTCCAGCTTGGAGGCGTCGTCGCGCACGATCTGGTCGAGCTCGAGCCGTTTGGACGCGAGCGCCTGGTTCGCGGCGGCGATCTGGTTGTTGGCCGCGGCAATGTCGAGCTCGCGAGACCGCGCCGCGCTGGTCGCCTCGAGCTCCTTGCCGCGCTGGTCAATCTGCTGCTGCGTCAGGTTCTGAGACGCCGCGTCGGACTTCAGTCGGGCGAGCTCGGCGTCGGTCACGCCGTAGCCGCTGTCGGCCTTGTTCTTGGCGCGTTGCGCGTCCTCGGCCTTGCGCTGGTCGGCCAGCGCCTGCGCCGCGGCAGCTTCGGCGCCGCGCTGCGCGGCAAGCTGCGGACTGGTCGCCTCCGTGCTGTCCGCCGTCGGCGGCTTGACCTCTTCCTTCGGACCGCGCACCGGGTCGTACACCGGCTCGTTGGTCCACACGTCGCCAGACTCGATCTTGCCGGGCGCGACCACCACCTCGTCGTACTGACCGGTGGTCGGCGAGGTGATGCCCCAGATGATGTTGCCGGTCGGCTGCTCGTACGGCCTGGTGCCGGTCGGCGACGACGGGTCATCGACCATGATCGTCTGCGTCTCTGGGCGCGTCGCGGTGACGGTCCAGCCGGCGCGACCGAAGCTCTTCAGGATGTCAGCTTGGGACTTCGCCATCGCTACCTCTCCTCACCGTAGGCGCTAACGCGACAGGATTACTTGCGGCTCGCTTCGCTGTTGCTGGACGGCACGGTACTCGGCGACTCGGCGAGCGCGCTCGTCACCGGGAATGCTGGCCCACAGACGCACCGTCGCGGCGTCACGGCTAAGGCGGATCGCCGTCTCGAGGCGACTGCGTTGCTGGTCTGGGCTCAGATTGGCGTAGCCCGGCACGTTGATGACCGCGCTCACGCGCCGCGCAATCTCGGGACCGCTCATCTCCACGAAGCGGCGCTGCTCGTCGTCGTTGAGCGCGATCGTCAGGTTGCCGCGGGTGATGGTCTGCGGCGCGTCGGAGACGCCCAGGTTGTGTCGCGCAAGCGCCTCGTTAACGGGATCCGGCTGACCGCTCGCCGAAGACCTGGTCAGCACCGAAACGACGTCCCGCGGCTCCTCGACCGGCTGACCGGTGGACGGCTCGAGCTTCGGCTGGACGAGCTCCGACAGGCCGGGGATGCGGTTCATCTCGCGCTGAATCGGGTTCTGCGGGTCGCGGACGACCTGGTCCTGCCACTGCCGAATGGCGTTTTGCGCGCCGCTCAGCGGAATGACGCGGTCGAGGCTCGAGCCCAGGACGCGACCAGCGGCCTGGTCGAAGCGGCCGGTCTTGAACGCGTCGAAGATGTCGGCGACCGACTGCAAATACCACGCGTCGCCGACCGTCTGGGCGATCGCTTTGGTCACGCCGCCGACTAGGTTCGGATCGACCTTGCGCCCCTCGAGCTCGTACTGCTCGACCGCGTTGGCGATGCTGCCGAGCTGCAAGCTGACGGGACCGAGTCCGCCGTAGTTGAACCAGCGATCGCCGACGCGAATCGAGTTCGGTCGCCAGATCGGGTTGCCGCTGGAGTCTCGAGCCGCCATCAGCGCGGCTTTCCTGGTCGGGTCATCCGGTCCCGAGCCGGTGATGTTGCCCTGCTGGACCTCCGCCCAGATCGCCAGGTTGACCGCGGACGCGATCAGTGTCCGAGCTCCGATGCGTTGAGCAGTATCGACGTCACCGCGAGCCGCGGCGCGCAGCGCCTGGACTCCACCGGTCACCTCGTTGACGACCGGCAGTCGCTGAAGTCCGCGGGACAGGATCACGTCCGGCACGTTCGAGAACGGCACAGCAACCTGGAGCGCGGCGCCGGCGATGCGCTGCGGCAGCGTCGCGTCCTGGCGCGTCAGCGCCGATCGCCACCTCGAGATGGCGGTGCCGATACCGCTGCCGCCGCTCTGGAAGCCGACTTGTGACGCGGCGTCCTGACCGACCTTCTGCAACAGCGGCGCGAAGCGTTGCACGAGCTCTTCGCCGGTCGCCTCCGGGTTCTGCGCCTTCAGCCGCGAGAGCTCCGCGGCCTGGGCGCCGGCCTGACCGAGCGAGCGCACCAGCTCGTCGGTGGCGGCGTTCAGCCGCAGCGCCGGCGTGGTGAGCATTCCGAGCGGGCCAGGAAACGCCTCGCGGCGAACGTCCAGCGGACGGTCCTGGCCGCGCACGAAGGTGCGTCCGAAGGTCGCCAGCGCGTCGCCGAGCGCGGCACCCTGGCCGACCAGGTCGCGACCGGCGGCGCCGAGCTCGGTGCGAGCTCCAGGAATGTCGCCACCGATGGCCTTGATCGCCGCGGTCGCCGCGGACTCGATCGGGCGGGTCAGGTTCTGGGTGATGGCGGTCGCGTTGGTGAACAGCGACGCCGGCGCTGAGAGCATGTTCGAGACCGTGACCGCCACGGCTTTGTCGATCGCGTTGGCGATGCGCTGTCCCGTCGATGGCGCCGCGGTCACGCCCTCGAGCGGAGGCTGGCTCGCGCCTGCCGCGGTTCGGCGAAGGGTCGCCAGCGCGTCCAGGTCGCCGGCAGTGGCTGCACCCGCGGCGCCGGCAGCTCGAGCCGCCGGGCCTTCGGAAGCGGTCAGCACCTCGTCCGCGGGACCGCGCACCACCGCCTTCTCTTCGGCCTGCGGACCGAACTGTGGGTTGACCAACGACACGCCGGTCGGGCCGACACCCGGGAACGGTCGTCGCGAGGCGTCCTCGATCGCTCGCGTGGCCGCTTCGGTGATGTCCTTCGGCGGCGTCAGGTCAATGCCGCCGGGCGTGCGGAAACGTTCGCCGGTGACCGGGTTGGTCAGGTCGAACGGCGTGGTCGTCGTCGGCGCCTGGAATCGCGTCGAAGCCAGCGGCGTGTTCAACAGGTCTTCGATCGAAGATGTCGGCGACGTCGTATCTTCGGCAGGCGGCTGGACGATGCGGTTGCCGGTACCTGGCCGCGTCAGCGCGGTAGCGACCGGTGCCCGGAAGGTCTCGAGCAGATCGGTCAGCGCCGAAGACGCGTCCTGCGCCTTCTGAGACGCCGCAGAGCCCACGTTCTGCGCGGTATCGGCGACGAGACGTTGCGAGGCCCCGAGCACGTCTGACGCGCCGCTGAGCGCGTTCTGCGCCACGTCGCCGGCCTGAGCTCCAAGACCGCGCAGCGTCTGGGCGTAGTGCTCGGCGGTGTCGGTCATGTAACCGCCCGCCTTCAGCGCCGCGGCGAACTCCTCCGGCGTCCTGGCGCCGAACACGCCCGGCGTGTGCTTGGACAGGAAGTCGATCCATGCATCGACCGCCTGCTTCGGCGTGTCGAAGGTGGCGAACTTGTCGGTGATGTTCTGGCGAACGCCGTTCACGAGCTCCCAGGTCGGCAGATCGATCGAGCCGGTGGCGAACGGCGAGCCCTTCATGCCGAAGAACGAGTTACCGGGGATGTTGCCGCCGCCCGACTCGCTGATCGCCATCGCGGTGATGACCGACGGATCGACGCCGAGAATCCTCGAGGCGTACTCGGCGTACGGTTGGAACGTGTCGCGGAACGCCTGCATGCCACTGTCTCTCGCCGACGCCACCGCGCCGCCCAGGTTCTGCACCGCGCTTTGCGCGGCCTGCACCGTGCTTTGCGCGGTCTGAGCAGCGCCGCTGAGGGCGGACTGGACCGCGCCGATCGGACCGCCCGGACCTGGTTGTTTGGCACCCGACAGGTACGGACGCGGATCGATGAGCTGGTCCAGCGGATCACCGGAGGCCGCGTTCTTCCGCACTTCGTAGTGGAGGTGCGGCGAACCTTCGGTACCGCTTTCGCCCATGGTCGCGATCGGTGTTCCGCGGTCCACATGCTGACCGACCTGGAGGCCGGCAGCGACGCTGTTGAGGTGCATGTAGGCGTGCGTCAGCCCGTCCTGGTCCTGCACGTACACGATCAGCCCGCCGGCACCGCCGGGGTCTCGGAAGATGCTCGAGACCGTGCCAGGAGCGAATGCGTCCACTTCGGTACCGACCCCGCCGCCTCCCGAAGGAACCACGTCCACGCCGCGGTGGGGCGTTCCCGTTCGGTAATCGCCGGTGTACGTCTGGCCGAAGTCGAATTGGGTCTTCCACCGCGAGGCCAGGTCCGACGGCGCACCGGTCCCCGCGGGGGCAGCAGAGGCGACCTGGTCGGTCGCCGTCGCCGGCTCCTCGGCGTGCGGGAGAGACGGCGCCGACGGCGGTAGCGGCGCATCGACCTGTCGCGTCCAGTCCAGGAACGGCGAGCTCGCCGGCGGTGGAGGCGACGGCTCCGATGGAGAGGGGTTCAGCTCCGTCGGCGCCGTCACCGGTTCTGGTGCTGGTGGTGGAGATGGAGGCGCCAAATTTCCAACGCCGTTAGACATTTGCGGCGGCGCCATGTGGACCTGGTCCACGAAGCTGTTGAAGGCGTCGCTCGCCGCCTGACCCAAATCGGAAACGGCGTTGCCGATTTGCTCGAGCGGACTCGGACTCGCGGGAGGAGGAGGAGGAGGAGGCGCCGGCTGGTCGGCGGCGTGCAGGTTGTCTACCCACTCCAGGAATTGGTTGCCTGCAAAGTTGCCCAGGTCGTCTTTGAGGATCGTTCCGACCATCGCCCGCCTCCGCCTACGTCACCTGGTCAGCTCGGGGGCCAGGTCGCTCGGTTGGCACCCGGGTTGTTGCCGACCGCTCGCCACTTATCAAGCTGGCGGACCTGGTCGTTGTACGCCTCGATGTTGAATTCGTTGCCGGTCAGCACGTAGCCCTTGCGCTC
>DATFXS010000328.1:0-2502 GCA_035315605.1 Polyangia bacterium | reverse complement strand
CGACGGCGCGCCCACAGGTGGACCAGCGCGCCCAGCCCGGGGTCGGCGGCCGCCGCACCCTGCAGCCGGGATTCGAACGGTCCGTCGCCGGAGGTCCCGCGCACGGTGACCGTGCCGCGACCGTCGCCCCGGTACTTGCCGACGATGACCAGCGGCCGCTCGGCCAGCAGATCGGGGATCGCCGTCGGGTCGACGTCGTAGGCGTCCATCCCCGCATAGTCGAGGCGGATGCCGGTCAGGACGGGCGACTCGATCATCTTGCGGAAGCGCGCCGCCTCGCGCGGCGCCTCGCCCTGGTGAAGCACCACGAACGACTCACCCATGCCGGCGCGCGCCAGCCCTTCGATCAGGTGGCGGTTCACGCTGGACCCGATGCCGAAGGCGAAGAAGTTGGCCCGACCCAGGTTCTGCCGGACCAGCTCGAACGCCTCCGACTCGACCGACACGAATCCATCCGTGATCGCGACGAAGGTCCGCGAGGTCCCCTCGAACGACCGCATCGCCAGCGCCTTCCTCAGCGCGCCCAAGAGCTCGGTGCCGCCGCCCGCTCGCACATCGGCCAGCACGCGCACCGCCCGCGCGATGTTCTCGGGCGAGGCGGTCACGCTCTCCTCGCTCATCTGATAGCTGCCGCCCGAAAAGAAAAGCAGGTTGAAGCGATCCGTCGGCCGCAGCCCGCGCAGCAGATCGCCGATCAGCTGCTTGCTGACATCCAGAGGGAACCCGCTCATCGAGCCCGACACGTCGACGATGAACACGTACTCGCGCGGCGGGATGTTGCGCGGCGCCACCCGCGCCGGCGGCTGCATCATCAGCAGGAAGAAGCGCTCGTCGCGGTTGTCGAAGCGCAGCAGGCCGGTCTGGATCGCGCCGCCGCGCAGGCGGTAGCGCAGCACGAAGTCGCGGTTGCCGTCGCCCGGCGCGCCGAGGGCGATCTCGGCGGCGTCCTGGCCGGTGAAGCGCGGCGCGACCTTGTGCGACGGCGAGGCGATCTCCTGGATCGGCATGCCGGCGTGCAGGTTGACCGCCAGCTGGTACCGGTAGGGCTCGGGCGCGCCTTCACCCAGGTAAGGGTTCTGCGTCCAGCTCTCGCTCCGGGTCGACTCGCCGGTGAAGCGCGGTCCGACCACGGCGGGGTAGATCAGCTCGTACACGCCGTCGGTCGGCACGAGCAGCTCGCTGTACGTCAGCTCGACGTCGACGGTGTCGCCGGGAAGAATGTTGGCGACGCTCATCTGGAAGACGTTGGGCCGATGCTGCTCCAGCAGGCTGGCCGTCCGTCCGTCCTCCTTCGCCGCTTCGTAACTTGCGCGCGCGGCCTCGCGCTCTTTGACGTCCGCTTCGATCGTGCGGTCGCCGATCTTCATGCGCAGCGCCGACACGGCGGCGCGCGTGGAGCCGGGGAACACGTAGACCGCCTCGATCGGACGCGACCCCTGGTTGCGGTACACCTGCGTCACCCGCACCTGCGCGATCACGCCCGCCACCTGGATGTCAGCGCGCGATTCTTTCAGCGGCAGCGTATCGGCGCCCGCCCCTTCGCTGGTGACGACGAAGTAGGCCGATTGCGTGCGATCGTCCGGGACGGGGCGCTCTTCCGCCATCGCTGACAGCGACGCGCACAGAACCGGCAGCAAAACCATCACCTGGACGAGCAAGAGAGATCGTCTTTTCATGACGGCCATTCTGCCGGACGACCCTCCTTCACCGGGGTCACGTGGTGGGCATCCGTTCATCACGAAAGTCTCATGGCGGCGATCGAGGCGTCTCACATGATGATTTCATGATCCGCGGCGCCCGCGCGGTCGGACACAATCGCTCCCAAGATGTTGCCCCGCCTACCCGCCGCTCTCGCGTTGATCCTGGCCGCCGCCCTGGCGGCAATCCTAGCGGGACTGCTCGCACTGCATCAAATGATCGCGGCCGAACGCGCGGACGCCCTGGTCGCGATCGACCATCGGCGCGCCGCCGCCGTCCAGATCTCCAGCCGCGAGCTGGCCGCCGCCCTCAAGGGGCGCGCCGGCGACGCGCGCGACCGGATCGATGCGGCGCTGGCCAACCCGCTGCGGGGCTGCGACGGCTGTTACCGGCGCCAGGGCGGCAGCCAGCTCGTGCCGCGGCTGGGTCCGGCAGGGGGGATGGGCCTCGGGCCTCGGGCCTCGGGCCTCGGGACCCCCATCGAGGCTTACTATAAGGACCTGGTCGAGCGCGCGCGGCCTGGCAATGGCGCCGATCCTGAGTGGACCCGCCGGGCGCGCCTCCACGCGGCGTGCCGGGGCGCGAAAGGCGCGGCGGCGGGGACCGCAGCCGACGCCATCGTGAAGGACCGCGCCCGCTACGCGCTGCCCGTCGAGCAGGAGCTGGCCTCCTCGCTGGCGCTGGTCGATGGTTGCGCGCTCGCGCCGGGCGATCCGCTGCTGACCGCCCTGCTGCGCACGGGCCTGGACGTCGTCGGCGGGCGCCGCGTCGACGGGCTGATGCCTTTTTTCCTGGGCCACCTTC
>DATFXS010000327.1:0-2962 GCA_035315605.1 Polyangia bacterium | reverse complement strand
TTGTCGCCCGCCTTCACCTCGAGCTTGCGCAGCGAGCCATCCTCCTGAACCTTGCCGTTGCCGACGGCGACGACGAGCGCCTCCTGCGGCTTCTCCTTCGCCGTGTCGGGGATGTAGAGCCCGCCGGCGGTCTTCTGCTGTTCGTCGATGCGCTTGACGAGAATGCGGTCGTAGAGCGGTCTGATCTTCATGGTCCGGTCTCCTGTTTCGATTAACGGTTTCGCCGGGACACACCGCCGTCAGGCGGCGGCCTCCGACTTCTTGCTGTCCTTTTTCGACTTGGTCGAGGTCGAGGCAGTCGACGCCTCTTTACTGGTGGAGTCCTTAGACGCCCCCTGGTCCTTCGCGCCGTTCGGCTTCGGCCCGGCGTAGAGGTCCGAGTACCAGCCGCCGCCCTTGAGCGCGAAGGAGGTCTGGCTGATCAGCTTCTCCACCTTCTTCGCCTTGCACTTCGGGCAGACGCGGATCGGCTTGTCCGACATCTTTTGCCATTCTTCGAACTGGTGCCCGCAGGCGGCACAGGCGTATTCGTAAATGGGCATCGCGCGCGCAAGCTTAGGCACCAGCGGCGCGCTGTCAAGCAGCCAAGGTGAGTGCTAATTTCTACATATTTTACTTAATATAATCATATAGTTAGTTGTTACATCACTCCCTGTCACTCGGGTCGGACCGGTGCAAGACCTGTGGTTCAGCCCGCGCAGATCGGCGCGCCGCAGACGAAGGCGCCGGTCGTCGGGGCGTACACGCACTGGGTGCCGCAATACCTGCAGTCCATCGTCGAGTCGACGCACGAGTCGGCGGGACCATGGCAGAAGAACCCGTCGAACGAACCGCAGTAGCCGCGGCTCGGCGAGCAGTAGCCGCCCGCGCCGCAGTCGGCGTCGATGCGGCAGTTGCCCGGCACGCAGCGGTTCGGGTGAAACTGGGCGTTCCCTCCGTAGTAATCGGTCGAGCAGGCGCACACGGCGTTCGAGCCGCAGTCGTCGTCGGTCATGCACTCATCGAACGAGCAGACGCCGTGGAGGCAGGTGTTGTAGACCCCCGGCATACCGCCGTCGCCCACGCAATCGATCACGGCCGCGCAGGACATCGCGCCGCCGTCGACCGGGGGCGCGTTGCTCGGGCTGCAGACCTTCGCCATGGCCCGATGCTCGGTGGGGACCGCGTTGGCCGGGCTGATGCGCGCCGGGATGCAGCCGCCGGTTCCCACCGGCGAAATGTCACCGCCGATTCCACCGGTCCCGATCGTCCCCCCGACGCCGCTGGTGTCGGTCCCCGCGCCGCCGCCGGTCCCGCTGGGATCGAGGCTGCCGCCGCTGCAGGCGGCGAAGGTGAGGGAGGCGAGGCCGACGATGAAGAGGCTGGTCTTGCTCATGGCTGAGGCTCCTGTTGTGCGTTCACGTCAAAGGGCGACGAGGTAAGAGAGCAGCGCGGCGCGGTCCGCGTCGCCGAGATCGAGACCGAACATATGTCCCGGCACCGCGCCGGTTCCGTGCAGGCGTTCGCTGAAGCTGTCGGTCAGCCGGCTCGGATCGAGCAGCGCATCCATCGACGGCAACGTCCCGTCGTGCAGCAACGGTCCGCGCGTCGCGGCGCCGCGCAGCGACGGCACACGATACGTTCCGGTTCCGCGATCGGCCGACAGGCCGAGCGTCGGATCCGTGCCGACGACGGCGAGCGACACCGGCGGCCCCGTCAGCGCCGGCGGCGCGTGGCAGCCCGCGCACCCGGCGGCGAACAGATCCGCCCCGCGCGGCGACGCGACGGCTGCGGCGTCGACCGGCGGCAGCGACGACGCGAGCGAGCGCACGTAAGCGGCCAGCGCGAGCGCGACGATCCGCGGCGGACGCACGGTCGACTGCGAAGACGTGACGATCAGCGTCTCGATCCGAATCGCGAGCGCGATCGGCGCGATCGGATCGACGGCCTCGACCGTCGCGTCCTGTTGCAGGTACGACAGCCACCTGACCGGCCGCAGATCCGGGATGCGCGCCGGCTCGCGGCCGTCGGCGGTCGTGACGTCGACGCGCCCCGGTCCCCACGCCGCCAGCGGATCGCCGGAGACGGAAGCCGGCACGCCCTCGCTGGCGAGCATCGCGGCGCCCAGATCGAGGTCGGCGTTGGGGAGGCCCGGCGTCAGCACCGCAGCCGCGTCCGGTCGGGCGTGGCAGGTCGCGCAGGTCATGGCGATCGCGGCCGAGCCGTCCGCCACGCGCGCCCGCGCGAGGCCGCCGACCCCGCGCGCATCGTCGACCCACAGTCCGTAGCGCGCGGCGGCCGAGCGCGACGCGACGGCGACGCCCAAGGCCGGCAGGATCTGCATCGGGTAGCGGAAGAACGCCTCCCGGCCGAGCGCGATCAGGTTCGGATCGTCGATCGACGCGACCGATTCGACGAGCGCCAGCGGGCGCGCGCCGTCGCCGAGCGCAACGCTGGATGCGCCGCCGGGCACGTCGAGGTCACGCGACGCGACCGGCTCGGCCGGAGGATTCCACTCGGGCAATCGATCCCAGTCCGCGCCGTCACCGGTCGCGTAGTGCGCGAGGCGCAGCTGCGAGTAGCCGTTGGACGGATTGACCAGCGACGCGACCAGCGCGGCGCGCGCAGACTCGGGATGAAGCAGATAGGCGCGGGCGCTCCTGCTGTCCGACGGCGGGCCTTCGCACGAGGCGACCGCCGCAAAGATCCCCGCGCCGAGAACGAGGATGCGCGTATGTGCAGGCGACGCGTTCATGCTGGCGCCGGCCCGAGAATAGCAATCGGCGTACCAGCAAACGACGCACGCGGCCAGCGGTCGCGTCCGCCGCGCGCGTCAGTTATCTGATGTTCTGCGGGACGCGCGCGCCGCAATTGGCGCGCGCCGTTCCTAGAACGTACCGGCGACGAAGTTCGGGCCCCAGACCAGGTGCGGGCCGCGCGGCGGGCTCGGCCGCGCGAGCGTCGTCGGCCCGCCGTCGTTCGG
>DATFXS010000326.1:0-3707 GCA_035315605.1 Polyangia bacterium | reverse complement strand
GAGACGGTCGGCCAGGTGGCGCCCGACGGCGGCCACGTGGGCCGCGAGGGAGAGCTGCTCCTGCCGGTGGCGCGCGGGCAACGCGGGAAGGTGCGCGTGACCGCGGGCGGCGTCGCCGTCGATCTGCTGGCCGAGTCCGATGACGATCGGCCGCTGCCGGCGGGCACCACCGTCTTGATCGTCGCGATGCGAGGAACCGTGGCCGTCGTCGAACGCAGCCCTGCCCCCAGCTCATCTTCCGAAAGCCCAAGCGAACAAGGAGACCCCACATGAGCCAGCTCACGAGCATGTCCACACCGCTGATCGCGGGCCTGGGTGGCGGCCTCGCGTTCATCATCCTCGTCTTCTTCATCACTCGCTTCCTCTACATCTGCCGTCCCAACGAGATCCTGATCTTCTCGGGCCGCAAGCACCGCAACCCCGACGGCAGCGAGAGCGGCTATCGGGTGATCTTCGGCGGCCGCGCCTGGCGGATGCCCCTCATCGAACAGGTGATGCGCATGGACATGCGCACCATCCCGATCGACGTGCAGGTGCAGGGGGCGTACACGCGCGTCGGCATCGCCCTCAAGGTGAAGGCGATCGCGGTCGTGAAGATCTCCTCGAACCCGCAGGTGGTGATGAACGCCGTCGAGCGCTTCCTGGGCCGCGACGTCAACGCCATCCAGTCGGTCGCCGCGGAGACGCTGGAGGGGAACCTGCGCGGCGTGCTGGCGACTCTGACGCCCGAGGAGGTGAACGAGGACCGCCTCAAGTTCGCCGATTCGCTGTCACAGGAGGTCGAGCACGACCTGGTGAAGCTGGGGCTGCACCTGGACGTGCTGAAGATCCAGCACGTCACCGACGACGCCAACTACCTGAACTCGATCGGGCGCGAGCGGATCGCCCAGGTGATCAAGGAGGCCGAGATCGCCGAATCCAATGCCCAGAACGAGGCGGCCAAGGAGGCCGCCGCCGCCGACATGCGCGCCAAGGTGGCCGAGGCCGAGGCGGAGCAGAACATCGCGCAGCGGCGCAACGAGGTGCGCGCGCTGACCGCCGAGCTGGAGGCCGGCGTGCGATCGATGGAGGAGCGCGGGCAGGCCGCGGCGCTGGGCGCGAAGGCGACCGCGATGCAAGCGCTGGAAGGCGTGCGCCGCGACCTGGAGGCGATCCGCCTGCAGGCGGACGTGGTGGTGCCCGCCGACATCGCCCGCGAGGCCGCCGCCCTGGACGCGGCCGGCGCCGCCGCGATCATCGCGGAGGACGGCCGCGCCAGCGCCGAATCGCTGCGCTACGTGGCCGAATCCTGGAAGAAGGCCGGCGCCTCGGCGCAGGACATGTTCCTCATCAACAAGATCGAGGAGATCACCAACATCGTGGTCGAGGGGGTGCGCAAGATCGAGCTCGGCCCCGTGCACCTCGTCGACAACGGCGACGGGCAAGCCCTGCCCCGCTTCGCCGCCGCCTACCCGTCGGCGGTGGCGTCGGTGCTGAGGTCGTTGGTGGCGACCACCGGCGTCGACATCACCGCGATGCTGGCGGCGGGACGCAGCAGCAACGGGACGCCGTCCGGGAAGGAGGTGCGGTGATGGACCTGAACGTGAACCTGATCTTCGCTCTGGGTGCGATCGGCATCGTGTTCCTGATCGTGCTGTCGCTGATCGTCACGCGGCTGCTGTACATCTGCTCGCCCAACGAGGTGCTGATCTTCTCGGGCGGGCAGCGCGCCTCGGCCGGCAAGAAGGTCGGCTACCGGGTCATCAAGGGCGGGCGCGCCATCCGGATTCCGATGCTGGAGGCGGTCGATCGCATGGACCTGACGAACATGCCGATCGAGGTGTCGGTGACCGGCGCGTACTCGAAGGGAGGCATTCCCCTCAACGTGCACGGGATCGCGAACCTCAAGATCGCCGGCGAGCCCCCGGTCCTCGACAACGCCGTCGAGCGGTTCCTCGGCGTCGGCCGCAACGAGATCATGGCGGTGGCGAAGGAGGCGCTGGAGGGGAACCTGCGCGGCGTGCTGGCGACGCTGACGCCGGAGGAAGTAAACCAGGACAAGATCAAGTTCGCCCAGAGCCTGCTGTCCGAGGCCGAGGACGACCTGCGCCGCATCGGGATCGAGCTGGACACCCTGAAGATCCAGGACGTCTCCGACGAGGTCGGCTACCTGGACAGCATCGGGCGCAAGCAGTCGGCCGAGGTGCAGAAGACCGCGCTGATCGCGGAGGCGCGCTCGAAGGCCGAATCCGCGGTGCAGGCCGCGCGCAACCACCGCGACACCGAACTGTCGCGCCTGGACGCGATGGCGGGCACGCTGAAGGCGGACAACGCCCGCCGCCTCACCGACGCGCAGACGCGCACGGCCGCGCTGGTCGCCGAGGCGAAGGGCGAGGTGGCGTCGAAGCAGGCGCGCGCCGAGGCCGACGTCGACGTGCAGAAAGCGCGCGTCGAGCAGGTGCGCCGGCAGCTGCAGGCCGATCTGCTGGAGCCGGCCCGCGCGCGGAAGGCTGCCGCCGAGGCCAGCGCCAAGGGCGCGGCGTCCAAGATCATCGAGCAGGGACGGGCGACCGCGGCGGCCATGCAGGACATCGCCGTCGCCTGGCACGACGTCGGCGACAACGCCCGCAACGTCTTCCTGCTGCAGAAGGTGGACGGCCTGATGAAGCAGGTGATGCAGACGGTGAGCGGCCTCAAGGTCGAGAAGCTGACCGTGCTGGGCGGAATCGGCGGCGCGGGCGGCGGCGGCGGCGACATGACCGGGAAGGTGATCGCGGCGTCCGAGCAGCTGAAGGCGGCCACCGGCGTCGACCTCCTGGGGGCGGTGCGCGACCGGATGGCCGGCGGCGCTGTCACGCCGGAGCGGTGACGTGACGAAGGGCCTCCCGTTCGACGAAACCCACCCCAAGGCGCTGGCGGTCTACTGCTCCGACGGCCGCTTCACCCGGGCCGTCGAGGCGCTGCTGAAGGCGATCGGGCACCAGCGCCTCGACACCATGACGCTGCCGGGCGGGCCGGCGCTGCTCTGCACGTCGGGGGCGAACCTGTCAGAGGTGGACACCTTCACGCGCGCCGCGCACTTCCTGATCGACGGGCACGGCATCACCGACGTCGTGCTGGTCGCGCACCAGGGCTGCGGCTACTACCGCAACCGATTCAGCCGGATCGCCGCCCCGCAGATCGAAAAGCTGCAGCTCGAGCACCTGACCGCGGCGTCGAAGGTGCTCCAGCGCCGCCATCCCGAGCTGACAGTGCGCCGCTTCTACGCGCGCGCCGCCGACGGAATGGTGTCGTTCACCGAACACGCGGACCCGGCGCCCGCCCAGCCCGCGAACAAATTCCAGAACGTGACCCGCTAGAGCTCCGCTCGCTCACCTCTTCGGCGGGGGCGGGAGGGACGGATGTTCGGCCGGCCTCCGCGAGCAAGCTTGGAATCCCGTCGGCCGCAACGATCCAAGCGGCCGCCTACGCTCCGGCCGACCGAACATCCGTCCCTCCCGCTCGGTCTCAGAGCAACTCTTCGCTCCGCCCGGAAGCCGAATGTGCACGCGAGATTGAGGGCGACCTACCGGCGGCGCAGAGCGAGCGAGGGGTGGCGCAGTGGAGGGGACCCGACGAGACTTTTTCGGCGCGGGGCGGGGGGAGCCCGCCCGATCGTGCGTATGACGAGCAAAGTAACTTTGCGTAAGACCACGACTCGCCGAAAAAGTCTCGTCGGGGAGGCGGCC
>DATFXS010000325.1:0-4086 GCA_035315605.1 Polyangia bacterium | reverse complement strand
AACAGCTCTTTGATGCGCGCCTCCGTGCCCCATTCGGCCGGGGAAGCGAGGCCGGTCGGCGGCGGGATGAAGCCCCCGATCACGCGGAACAGCTGCCCGATGAACCCGTCGGGCGTCCAGTTCGCGATGCCGATGCGGCCTCCCGGCTTCGTGACGCGCAAGAGCTGTCCAGCCGTGCGCCGATGGTCGGGCGAGAACATCGCGCCGAACGTCGACAGCACGACGTCGAACGAGCCGTCGGCGAAGGGCAGATCCTCGGCGTCGGCGACCTGCGTGACCATCCGCAGCCCGTCCGCCTCCGCGCGCCGGCGGCCCTGCTCCAGCAGCTCGGGCACGTAGTCGGTCGACGTGACGTCGGCGAAGCGCCGCGCGGCGGCGAGCGAGGCGTTCCCGCTGCCGGCCGCGACGTCGAGCACGCGGTCGGCCGCGGTCACGCCGACCGATTCGCACAGCTCCTCGCCGACGATCTGCAGCGTGACGCCGACGCGGCCGTAGTCGCCCGTCGCCCAGGTGACGCGCTGCTTGGCCTTGATGGCCTGGTAGTCGGGCGCGGGCGCGGTGGTCGGACTCGATTCGACGGTGGCATGCATGGCTTCTTCTCCTTTTTGGGGGCGTGGGCTCTTCGTCCCACGAAAGAGAAGATGCGCGTTTCGGCGTCGGGGCGCCTCGCCGTTCGTCCGGAAGATTGTGCCGTTCGTCCAGAATCGGCCGGGATTGGCGGATCGGCGCGCGCCGAAGTATGCCCAGCCAGTGATCGAGCCTGCCGTCGTGCGATTGACCGCGGAGACCTTGCCGGACAACGTGGCGCTGTCGCGATCGGTCGGGTGGCAGGACACGGAGAGCGACTGGCGCGTCTTGCACGAGGCGGCGACCGTGTTCGGCGTTCGCAGCGCCGGCCGCCTCGTCGCGCAGGTCGGGCTGGGCGACTACGGCCGCGCCGGGACCGTCGCGAAGATGGTCGTCGCGCCCGAGGCGCAGGGACAGAAGATCGGCGGGCGCCTCATGGAGACGCTGCTCGAAGAGGCGGAGCGCCGCGCGATGCCGGTGCTCGGGTTGGTGGCGACCGACGCCGGTCGCCCGCTGTACGAACGGCGCGGGTTCGCCGCGGTCGGCGAGACGGTCGTGCTGGTGGGGACGCCGGCGCCGCTCGCTTTCACCGGCGCGGCCGCGCCTCTCGCCGACGCCGCGGCCGCGGCCCGGGTCGAGGGCCGGTGGATGGATTGCTCGCGGGCGGTGCTCCTCGGCGCGCGCTTCCGCGAGGCGATCGCGACCTCGGCGCTCGTCGGTCGGGACGGCGGCGTGCGCGCGTTCGCGATGGCGACGGCGCAGGGTCCGGTCGCGCTGATCGGGCCCATCGTCGCCGAGACCGAGGACGAGGCCCGAATGCTGATCACGTCGCTGTTTCAGCGCGCGCCGGGACCGGTGCGCATCGACGTCCCGGCCGAGCACGCCGGGTTCCGCTCCTGGCTGCAGCAGCTCGGGCTGCAGGAACAGGTGCGGCGCCTGGAGATGGCGCGCGGCGCGGCGCGCCTCCCCTGGCAGGTGCCGCAGCGGTTCGCGCTGGCCTCGCAGGCCTGGGGCTGACGCTTCACGGAAAGGCGCCGTCGGGCGGGCTGGACTGTCCGTGGTCGTCGTGGCCCCAGCAGACGACCGCACCGTCGGTCTGCTGCCCGCAGGCGTGTTCGTTGCCGGCGGACACCTCGACGAATGTCCCCGCGGGCGGCGGCGGAATGTCGCCGAGGCCCTCCGTCACCCACCCGGCGAGCGTGTCGTCCGTCCGGACGCCGCAGCTGAAATAAGCGCCCGCGGCGACCTGCTTGAACGTGCCGGCAGGCGGCTCCGTGTCCGCGCCAAATCCGCCAGGCCAGCACCCGACCGTGTCGTCCGTCCGCACCGCGCAGTTGTGAAAATCGCCGGCCGCGATCTGCTTGAACGCGCCCGCCGGCGGGGCGGCCTGCCCGTCGTCGTTGCGGCCCCAGCAGGCGATCGCGCCGTTCGTTCGCAGCCCGCACGTGTAGCCCTGGCCGGTGGTCACCTGCTTGAACGGGCCGGGCGGTGGCTGGCACTGACCCTCGCTGCACTCTTGCCAGCAGGCGATCTCGCCGCTGGTCCGCAACGCGCAGGCGTGCTGATCCTCGCCGACCTTCCGGCTCAACGACACCTGAAGGAAGGTTCCCCACGGCGCGACGAATGATTCGTACGTCGTCGCCGTGCCGTATCCGTACCCCCAGCAGGCGATCGTTCCGTCCGACCGCACGCCACAGGTCTGGTGGGTGCCCGCCGCGAGCTGCACGAACGTGCCGGCCGGCGGCGTGGATTCTCCGCTGTCGTTGGAGCCCCAGCAGACGACGGTGCCGTCACTGGCCAGGGCGCAGGAATGCGTCTCGCCGGCCGCCACATGTCCGCCCACGATCCCGTCCAGGCTGACGCTGCCCGGACCCGGATCGGTCCCATTGAGTGACCGCGGACCACATCCCGCGAGCGCCAGGATGGCGGCCACGCAACCCCGCCAGAGCATCGTGGCGATTGTACGCGATGCGAGGCGTGCCGCCCTGCGCTGTCCAACAATCGTCGGGCGGCCCGCGGCGTTCGTCAGCTCTTCACCAGCCGATCTGCGCCAAAGGCTCGCCGGTGCTGGGCTCGGGCGGCTGGCACGCCGGCTGCTCAATTAGGGCTCGTGAAGAATGTACGCCAGCTGCTCACCGCCGGAGTCGTCGGCGTCCTGGGGACCGGCCTCGATCTCGCCGTGCTGGTCCTGCTGGTCAGGCATCACGCGTCGGTCCCGCTGGCGACGTTCATCGCCGCGCTCAGCGGCGCCGCGGCGAACTTCGCGCTCAACAAGTACGTTTCGTTCCGCGACCGTTCGCCGATCCGGATCGGTCAGATCGCGCGCTTCCATTTCGTAGCCGTCGTCACGGCGCTCTTGATGGCGGGCGCGATGAAGGTCGCGACGGCCAACCCTGCCGTGCCGGTGGTCGCCGCCAAGCTCGCCTGCGCGGCGGTCGTGTTCGCGATCTGGAGCTATCCGGCGCAGCGGTACCTCGTGTTCGCGCGCGCCGCGGAGGTTGCCTGAGTCGTGTCGCTTCACCCCTCGAGGAGTCTCGCCATGTCGCACCCGGAGCCGTCCGTCGATGTCAGCATCATCATCCCCGCGTACAACGAAGAGCTGCGTCTCCTCCCGACGCTCGAGCGCCTGCACGCGCACCTCTCGGCGCGATCGATGAGCTACGAGATCTTGGTCGTCGACGATGGCTCGCGTGACAGGACGTGCGAGGTCGTCGAGACGGCCGCCGTGCGGATCCCGAACATCGTCCTCGTGCGCCAGCGGCCCAACCGCGGCAAGGGCGCCGCCGTCCGGCGCGGCATGCTCGCCGCGCGCGGGCGCGTCCGCGTCATGTGGGACGCCGACTGCTCGGTGCCGCCCGAGGAGCTGCCCCGCCTGCTCGCCCCGATCGCCGCCGGACGGGTGCAGATCGCGATCGGATCGCGCTACGCGCCAGGCGCCAGGGCGGTTGTGAAGCAGCCGCGGTACCGCGTCATCTGGAGCCGCATCTGCAACAAGTTCATCCAGCGCTGGCTGGTGGCGGGCGTGCTCGACACGCAGTGCGGCTTCAAGGCCTTCACGTCGCGCGCCGCGCTGAACCTGTTCGGCAGCGCGACGATCGACGGCTGGGCCTTCGATCTCGAGATCCTCGCGCTGGCCCGCCGGCGCGGCTTCGCGATCGAGGAGGTCGGCGTCGAGTGGAAGGACGACGGACGCTCGCGCGTCAACCCGCTCACCGACTTCTGGAAGGTGATCCGCGAGGCGCTGACGATCCGCCGCAACCTCGCCCGTGGCGTCTACGCTACTCGTCCGCCCGTCGATGCCGGGGCTTCTTCGGCGGGGGCTGCTTGGGCCAGGGCGCGTTTGCCCTCGCAATGAGCTTCTCGGATACGAATTCCCCATCCCACTGGTGAAGCTGGCCCCAGGCCCAGGCCATCAAGATCTCTTCCCGCTTGCGAAGCCATCCTTCCTTGAGCACCGTCGTGAACGACGAGTTTTCATTGAGGCCCGCATTTCGGTAGAGGAGCGCCGAGGTTGTGAAG
>DATFXS010000324.1:0-2991 GCA_035315605.1 Polyangia bacterium | reverse complement strand
CGACGACGCCCGCCGCGACCACGGCACCGATCGTGATCCAGAACCACGGCCTCCGCGCGATCGACGGTTGTTCGGCTGGTCGTGACGCCTGCGACACCAGCACAGGCGCCGGCGCGGCCGTCTTGGGCGGTGGCAGCGCGGCCGGCGGCGGTGGCGCGGGCGCCGTCGCGACCGCGGCGTCGGATGGTGGCGACACGGGCACGGCTGGCGTCGCACCGGAATCGGGCGACGCCGGCGGCTCGGCCGCCGCGTCGTTGTCGTTGTGGGGCGCCCGCGGGATCGCCTCGTCGACGGTGGCGCCTGCGTTCCGCGCCTCCGACAGGATCGCCACCAAGCCGACGACGATCAGGGATCCGCGCCGCACCGACGACATCGTTTGTCGAGACCGACGGTAGCGCGGACCCGAGTCAGTCGTCCAGGGCGCCCGCTCGCCGACTAGCCGAGCAGCCCGCGCGCGATCTCGACGACGTGCTCCGGTGTGAAACCGAATTCCCGCATCACGGTCTCGCCGGGTGCGGACGCCCCGAAGTGGTCGATGCCGACGATCGCGCCGCCCGGGCCGACGAAGCGGTCCCAGCCGAACGACGTGCCGGCCTCGACCGCGACCCGCGCCGTCACCGCGGGCGGCAACACGGCGTCCCGGTAGGCGCGGTCCTGCTGCTCGAACAGCCGCCCGCACGGCATCGAGACGACGCGCACCCGCGCCCCGGCCGCCCGCAGCTTATCCGCGGCCGCCGCGGCGACCGCCAGCTCCGACCCGCTCCCGATCAGGATCAGCTGCGGCGCGGGCGCGCCCGCGGGCTCGCGATCCAGCACGTAGCCGCCGCGCCGCACGCCCTCCGCGTCGGCGAAGCGCGCGCGATCCAGCGTCGGCACCGCCTGGCGCGTCAGGATCAGCAGCGTCGGCCGGTCGCGCGCCTCGATCGCGAGCTGCCACGCGACGCGCGTCTCGTTCGCGTCGCCGGGCCGGATCACCAGCAGATCCGGGATCGCGCGCAGCGCCGCGATCTGTTCGATCGGCTGGTGGGTCGGTCCGTCCTCGCCGAGGCCGATGCTGTCGTGGGTGAAGACGAAGATCGATCCCAGGTGCGACAGCGCGGCCAGTCGGATGGGCGGCCGCATGTAATCGGAGAACGCCAGGAACGTCGCGCCGAACGGGATGAAGCCGCCGTGGTAGGCGAGCCCGTTGACCGCCGCGCCCATCGCGTGCTCGCGCACGCCGAAGTGAATGTTCCGGCCCGCGTAGCTCCAGCCGCCGCCGACGGCGCCCTGCGCGCCGGCCGCGGGCACGGCTTCCGGCTCGAAGTCGCCGGCCTTCTTGAGCCAGCTGAACGTCGACGGATCCAGGTCGGCCGAGCCGCCGATCAGCTCGGGCAGCACGGGCGAAAGCGCCTGCAGCACGGCCTCGGACGCCTTGCGCGTCGCCATCCCTTTGGCGTCGGCTGCGAAAGTCGGCAGGTCGCGCGCCCACTGGTCGGGCAGCCGGCCCTCGAAGCGGCGCGCGATCTCGGCCGCCGCGTCGGGCATCTCGCGCCGGTAGCGATCGAACGCGCCCCGCCAGGCGTCCGCCGCCGCGCGCCCGCGTCCCGCCTGCTCGCGGAACGCAGCCGCCGCTTCGGCCGGGATCAGGAACGGCGGCGACGCCGGCCAGCCGAGGTGCTGCTTGGTGCGCGCGGTCTCGTCCGCGCCCAGCGGCGAGCCGTGCGCCTCGAAGGTGCCGCCCTTGTTCGGGGCGCCGTACCCGATCACCGTGCGCACCGCGATCAACGACGGCCGCTCGCGCTCGGCGATGGCCGCGCGCAACGCGCCATCGATGGCGCCGAGGTCGTTGCCATCGGCGACGCGATCGACGTGCCAGTCGTACGCGCGGTATCGCGCCAGGACGTCCTCGGTCAGCGTGATCGACGTCGTGCCCGACAGCGTGATCTGGTTGTCGTCGTAGAAGACGATCAGGTTCCCGAGCCGCAGGTGGCCGGCCAGCGACGCCGCCTCGGCGCCGACGCCCTCCATCACGTCGCCGTCGCTCGCCAGCACGAAGGTGCGGTGATCGAAGATCGCGTGCCCGGGCCGGTTGTAACGGGCCGCGAGGTGCGCCTGGGCGATCGCCATCCCGACCGCGTTGGAGATCCCCTGCCCGAGCGGGCCGGTGCTCGCCTCCACGCCCGGCGTCAGGTGCGATTCCGGATGGCCGGGCGTCCGGCTGCCCCACTGCCGGAAGCGGCGCACCTCGTCGAGCGGCAGATCGTAGCCGTAGAGGTGCAAGAGCGCGTACAGCAGCGCCGACCCGTGACCCGCGGACAGCACGAACCGGTCGCGATCCCACCAGCGCGGGTCGCGCGGGTCGTGACGCAGGAACCGGCTCCAGAGCACGTACGCCATCGGCGCCGCGCCGAGCGGCAGGCCGGGATGGCCCGAGCGCGCCTGCTCGACCGCGTCGACCGCCAAAAATCGAATGGTGTCGATGCACAGCCTGTCGAGCTCTTCCGATTTCATGATCCCTCCTGCCGTTTTCCGGCTTCCGTCCCCATAATCATCCTCATGGCGACTTCATTGAAGGATTATGGACAATCAATCTGGCTGGACTTCATCAGCCGCAAGATGATCACCTCCGGCGCGCTGGCGCGCCTGGTGCGGGACGACGGGGTGGCCGGCGTGACGTCGAACCCGACGATTTTCGAAAAGGCGATCGTCGGCAGCAGCGACTACGCTCCGCAGATCGAGGAGATCCGGCGCGAAACGCCCGATCTGCCGTCGCGCCAGGTCTACGAACGGCTGGTCACCCGGGACATCCAGGACGTTGCCGACGTGCTGCGCGACACCTACCAGCGGACGCGCGGCGGCGACGGCTTCGTCAGCATCGAGGTCTCGCCCGGCGTCGCGAACGACACCAACGCGACGGTGGCGGAGGCGCGCCACCTGTGGGAGGTGGTCGCGCGCCCGAACCTCATGATCAAGGTGCCCGGGACGGCCGCGGGCGTGCCGGCGGTGCGC
>DATFXS010000323.1:0-3566 GCA_035315605.1 Polyangia bacterium | reverse complement strand
AACGACGGGCGCAGCCACGACTTCGGCTTCACGACCGAGGTCCGCTACTTCTTTCAGTACCGCGGCGGCGAGATCCTCGTGTTCAGCGGCGACGACGACGTCTGGATCTTCGTGAACCGCAGGCTGGCGCTCGATCTCGGGGGGTTGCACCACCGGATCGAGAAGTCGCTCGCCGTCGATCAGAGCGCCGCCGCGCTGGGCCTGACGGTCGGCGGCCTGTACGAGATCGCGCTCTTCCACGCCGAACGTCACAGCGACGCCTCGAACTTCAAGCTGACGCTGACGGGCTTCGCGCCGACCACCAGCTCGTGCCGGTCGGCGTGCGGCGACGGCGTCAAGGCCGCGAACGAGCAGTGCGACGACGGCAACAACCTGGACGGCGACGGCTGCTCGCACGACTGCCACATCGAGATCATCGTCAACTGACCCTCCTCTCCCTCGCCCCGCGAAGCGGGGAGAGGGTCGGGGAGAGGGAGCAACTAGGGCGGACACGCCGGCACCTGAGAGAGCGCGCCGCTGGCCGCCGTCGACTGGCAGCTCGACGGGTCGTCGTCGTAGCACTCGCACGAGGTCGCTCCCGCCAGGCAGCACGTCCAGCTGGACGAGCACGCAGACGCGCCTCCGCCATCGCTCCGGTCGCAGAAGCACAGCGCCCCCGGGTACTCGGCGCAGGACCAGGCCGCGCCCGTGCCCGCATCCGTCGCCGGCGTGGACCCGCCTCGCCCGGCCGCGCCGCCCACCCCCGCCGAACCGCCCGCTCCCGTCGCGCCGCCTGCGCCCGCCGCCCCGCCGCGGCCACCCGCGCCGCCGAGCGGCGCGCCGCCGCGGCCGCCCACCGCGCCGCTGGCGCCGGCAAGCGCCCCCGTCCCTCCAGATGAGGCACCGCCGGCGCCCGCGGACGCACCGCCCTGCCCGCCCGTGACCGTTTCGCTGCGCGCGCACGCGATCAGCGAGGCGATGCCGAGCAGCGTACAGGCCGCCGCGGCGCCACCCGGGATGGAGCGCGCGGCGCGACCGCACCTTCGCCGGCGCGCGCGCATCAGGACCAGCGACGCCAGGATCAGACCCGCCCCCGACGGCCACCGCCGGTTCGGACGCGCGACGCCGCAGCCGCATCCGCCGCCTCCGCTCGCCTCCGCGCCGCCCGCGTCCGCCGATCCGGTGGCCGCGTCCGGTGCGTCGGCTCCCGCCGCGCCCGCGAGGCCCGGCGTGCCCGCGACGCCCGCCGTGCCCGCGGCCCCGCCGGCGCCCGTCGCACCGGCGGGGCCCGGTCCTCCCGCTCCTCCTCCAGAGCCGGTTGATCCGACGGCGCCGCCGCTCCCGCCCGCGCCCGTTCCCGCGCAGGTGGGTGGCCCGGGCGGCGCGACGGTCGTCCCGTCGAGGCAGGTCGGATCACCCGCGCCGCCCTCGATCGTCACTGCGACGGTCGCGGACGAAGCCGTGACGGCGGTGGCGGTGATGCCGACGCCGCCCGCCGGATCGGTGAAGGTCTGACCGACCGCCAGCGCCGCGTCGCTGAACGTCGACGTACCCGGGTTCATGTCGAGCAGCCAGGTATGCAGCCCGTTCTCGGATGGCCCCCGATAATCGCCGCCGATCCGGATCTGGACCTGCGGCGCCAGCCCCTGATCGAACCCGGCCGCCTCCGACCGCATCTCGACGTAGTAGTAGGTCAGCTCGTCGGTGGTCGTCCCCGGGGTCAGCCCGCCCGTGTACGAAAACGTCCGCGGGTGCGGCATCGGGATCTGCAGCACCTGGATGCCGTTGCACGCGGTCTCCAGCGGAAACAGCGTGAATGTCCCGCTCGCCGACAGGCGCACGCTGTTGCAGCCGCCCAGCCATCCCTGATAGCGCTTCTGCCAGGCGTTCGGGTGGCGGCAGCCGCCCCCCATCGGATCGAACGGATCGCCGTATTCGACGTGCGTGCAGGTGCCGTCGGGCATGTCGACGAACGTCCGGCCCGTGCACTTCATCGACGACGAGTGCTGCATGCCGAAGTTGTGCCCCGGCTCCTGCGCCAGCACGACGCAGCCGTTCGATGCGTTGTACCAGGTGTCGCGCGTCGGGTGCGCCGGCGAGCCGAGCGTCGCCAGCCCCTCCCACGCGCAACCCGACTGACGACTGCCGAAGTACCAGAGGTAGTTCGTCACCGGCGCGGGCAGCATGGCGTCGACCTGGGCGCGC
Source organism: Polyangia bacterium (assembly GCA_035315605.1). Taxonomy (GTDB): domain Bacteria; phylum Myxococcota_A; class Polyangia; order Fen-1088; family Fen-1088; genus JADGRB01. The sequence goes on along the minus strand of DATFXS010000323.1, from coordinate 1,382 downwards.
AGCGCGAGCGCGCCCATTGGATCACACGACGACGCGGGCGAGAACGGCAGCGGTCCGACGACGCTGCCGGTGATGTCCTGCAGGCCGTAGGAGGCCTCCTGATAGAAGCGGCGGATCGAGCCGCGGTTCGCGGCGAAGTAGCTGGCGTCGAACAGCTGCTGGGCGGCCTGCGCGGTGCTGAGGTTCACGCCGCCGCCGGTGTCGAGCAGGATGAACGCGAACGACCGCGCCGGCTGCGCCGTTCCCGCGAGCAGCGCGCCGCTGCGCTCGACCGCCGCCGGATTCCCCGACGGTGGCATCAGGACGTACGAGGTCTCCGACCGACCGTCGATGCCGTCGGCGATCAGCACGGTCCGCTCACCGTCGATCGCGGCGCAGGCGACGACCAGCAACGCCACGCCGGCGCCGAGCCAGAGCGGCGTTCGCGAAACGCATTTTTCGGCCACGGGCGGACGCTAGCAACGTCAGGTGCGGCCGCTCTCGGGGAGATCGGAACAGGATCGTTCGGGAAGATCGAACAAGCCGGGCGCGTCGCTGGCGATCAAGGTCAGGTCGCGCACGAAGGCGCGCACGACGGCTTCCCGCGTGTCCCAGGCGCACATCAGGCGCGCCCCGCCCGCCCCGATGAACGTGTAGAAGGACCAGCCGCGCGCCCGGAGCGCCCGCTCGATGCGCGCGGGAAGCTCGAGGAACACCACGTTCGCCTCGGTCGGGAAGAGCCGCCGCACGCCGGGCACCTCCGCCAGCAGGTCCGAAAGCAGGCGGGCCATCCGGTTGGCGTGGTGCGCGTTGCGCAGCCAGGCGCCCGTCTCGAGCAGGCTGGCCCAGGGCGCGGCGACGAAGCGCATCTTCGAGGCGAGCTGCCCCGCCTGCTTGCACCGGTATTCGAAGTCGCGCGCCAGGGCGCGATCGAAGAAGACCACCGCCTCGCCGGCCGGCAGGCCGTTCTTCGTCCCGCCGAAGCAGAGGACGTCGACCCCGGCCTGCCAGGTGAGCTGCCGGGGCGCGACGCCGAGGCTGGCCACGGCGTTGGCGAAGCGCGCGCCGTCGACGTGCACGCGCAGCCCGTGCCGGCGCGCCGCCGCCGCGATCGCGCCGAGCTCGTCGGGATCGTAGACGGTGCCGACCTCGGTCGCCTGGGTCAGGCTGACCACCCCGGGCTTCGGGTAATGCAGATCGCGGCGGCGCGTCGCGACGTCGACGACGCTGGCCGGCGTCAGCTTGCCGTCGGCGCCGCGGCCGAGTAGCAGCTTGGATCCGTTCGAGAAGAACTCGGGCGCCCCGCATTCGTCCGTCTCGACGTGCGCGAGCGGGTGGCAGATCACCGCGTGATACGACTGGCAGAGCGAGGCGAGCGCCAGCGCGTTCGCGGCGGTTCCGCC
>DATFXS010000322.1:0-4985 GCA_035315605.1 Polyangia bacterium | reverse complement strand
GCGGGGGCGGCGCGGTCTCGGTCGTCGGAATCGTCGGAGGCGTCATCGCCGCCGCGCGCCGGCACGCCGCGGGCCGCAGCGAGGAACGCTACGACGCGGACGCCGTCCAGGAGCGCGTCGCGGCGGCGTACCGCAAGCTCGTGGCCGGCGATCCGAAGGCCGTGGTGGTCGACGCGAGCCTGGGAATCGAAGAGGTCACTCGCGCCATCACCGAGGAAGTCGATCGCATTCTTTGACGTGTACGCGTACGTGGACGTGGACCTGGACGTGGTCGTAGTCCTAGACGCTGTCGTAGTCGCTGTCGTGTGCGTGAACGTCTAACGTCCAGGCGCACGACTACGACAGCGTTTACGTCTACGACTAGGTCCACGTCCACGTCCACGTGAACGGGACGACGACGGGGCTACCGGTGGGCTTTCTTGCCCTTCGCCTTCTTGGCGACGACGTGCTTCTTGCTGGCGACGTGCGCGGCCTTGGGCGCGGGTTCGTCACCCTCGTCCTTCTCGGTCGTCGCGGCGCCGGCCTTGCCGGCCTCGGCGTGCTTGACGGGCTCCGGCGGTTTGGCAGCTTCCGGCGGCGGGGGCGGCGCGGTCTCGGTCGTCGGAATCGTCGGAGGCGTCATCGCCGCCGCGCTCTTCGACACGTCCTTCTTGCCGGCCATCACCTTCACCACCACCCCGATGATCGCGGCGATCACCAGCACGGCGACGACGATGATCGTCGTGCGCTTCTTGCCGCCGACCTCGGCCATCACCTCGGCGTCGCTCATCCGCTCGCCGGGGATGTGACCGACGGTCGGTAACGCCGTCGCGGTCCCGCCGGAACGAAGCGAGAACTTCTTCCGATCTTCGGCGGTCACCGAACCGTCGTCGACGTATTGATCCTCGAGCGGCTTGACCTGCTCCTCGTTCGGGACCGGCGCGCCCGCCGCGGCCTCGGCATCAGCCTCGGAGACCGCGATCCCCTTGGCGCGCGCCGCCTCGACGCGCGCGCGGGCCTCGGCGACCATCTGGTCGACGTCGCCCTTCTTGAACCAGAGCGTCTCGCGGAAGTTTCCGCCCGCCGCCGGCTTGGGCGTGGGCGCCACCGCCTGCGGCGGCGGTGTCAGCGGCTGAAGCGGCGGCGTCAGCGAAACCGGCGCCGGCGTCACCTGCGAGGAGCCGGTGCTGGCGCCCGGAATCGGGCCCCCCGGCATCCCCGGAATCTTCGCCGCCGGCAGCGACACGACCGTCGCGGCGATCGCGGCGCCGTGCGTGCGCCGCGGTCCCACCGGCGCGGGCGTGTTCTGCGCGGGCGCGGCCGCCGCGAAGGCGGGCGCGGGCTCGGGCGCCGGTACGGGCGCGGGCGTGGCTGGCGTCGGTGTCGGCGCCTGGGCCGGCGCGCCGCCGCGCGCGGCCACCGCCTGCTGCACCAGCTTCTGCACCTCGGGCGAGCCGCCCGTGAACAGCATCGTCTTCGCGAACCCGACACCGGCGCCGGCGGCGGGCGCGGCGCCCATCGCAACGAGCCCGCTCACCTCGGTCAGGAACTGCCGCATCGTCAGCGGCCGGCGGTTCGGGCTCTTGTCCATCGCCTTGAGCACGACCCGATCGATCTCCGGCGTCAGCGTCGAGCTGCCGTTGCCCCGCCGGCTGGGCGGCGCGAGCTCGCCCTTGGTCACCTGCGCCAGCACGGCGGCGGTGTCGCCGCCCGCGACCGGAGGCTGTCCGGTCAGCAGCAGCATCAAGATGCCCCCCAGGCTGTAGGTGTTCGACCGCTGATCGACCAGCTTGCCCTCGGCCTGCTCCGGCGAGAGGTACTCGGCGACGCCGAAGATCGTGTCCGAGACCGGAACCGCCGCGACGAAGTTGATCACCTTCACGTCGTCGTTCGCGCCGACGAGGATGTTCTTGGGCGACAGATCGTGGTGGACGACGCCGACCTTCTGCCCTTCCAGCAGCGCCTCGCCGATCTGCGCGACGATCGCCTTGGCCCGATCCAGCGGCAGCGGCCCGCTGGCGCCCACCAGCTGATCCAGCGTCTGGCCGTCGACGAGCTCGCTGGCGATGAAAAGGCGTCCATCCGCCTCCTTGCCGAAATCGAGCACGCGCGCGAGCTTGTTGCTCTGCGAGCGCTGCAGCTGCTTCAGCTCGCGCTGGGCCCGCTCGAGGGCCGCCGTCGTCGGCAACGCGCCCTGCGCCACGACCTTGTACGCGACGGTGGCGCCTGACTGCGAGTCGCGCGCGCGCCAGACGCCGCCGCTGCGCGAACCACCGAGCTGGTCCTCCAGGGCGTAGCGCTGGGGCGGCGGCGCCGCGGCCTCGGCGACCGGCTCCAGCCGGCGCGGGCCCTGAGGCGTGGCGCACCCCTCCTGCGGGCAGAAGTTAGCGTCGTCGGGATACTGGCTCTGACAGTTCGGGCAGAATTTCATCCGGTGGGTCGCGTCGGGGACCGGGTCGGAAGCACCCGCGATCGGCGGAGCGACATGTTACCTCACAATTGGGGCGAAAGATCAATTCCTCCGCGGCCCTTCGCGCCCTTGCGCGCCTGGACAGCCAGAAACTACTTCGCCTTGGCGGCGGGCGACGCGACCTTGCCTTCGGGCGGGCCCAGCGTCGCGAACAGGTCAGCCGCGCTCGGCGTCGAGCGCTTGCTCTCCTTGGCCTTGCGCTTCTTGCCCATGTTCACGTGCTTCCGCGTGCGGCGCTTCCAAGTTATCCGGGTGTTCGAGGCCATGGCGCGGACTTCCTATCACAGCCGGGTCGCCGACACCACGCCTTCTATCGCACCCAGGCTCCGGAGCACGGTTTTGAGCTGATCCAGGTGCCCGACCGTGACCTGGAAGGTGTTCACGGCGCGCCCGTCCTCGGTCGTCCGGCACTTCGCCTGCGAGATGTTCACGCCCTGCTCGGTGAACGCCTTCGAGATCGCCGCCAGCAAGCCCGGCCGGTCGGTGCAGGTCACCTGGACCGCGACCGGCCGCACCGTCTTCGATTCCTCGTCCCATGACACGTCGAGGCGCCGGGCCGGGTCGAGATCCAGCGCCTTCGGGCAGTCGCGCGTGTGGATGACGACGCCGTGCCCACGGCTGATGAACCCGACGATGTCGTCGCCTGGAACTGGCGTGCAGCACTTGGCGAACTTCACGAGGATGTCGGCCTCGCCCTGGACGCGCACGCCCGCGATCGACCGCTTGGCGGGCGGCCGGCGCGCCGCCGGCGGCACCTCGGGCGCGGGCGCGGCCGGCACCTCGGGCCCCGCGCGCGACTGATCGATCAGGATCGCGTCCGCGGCGTGCGCCAGGTTCACCTTGCCGTATCCGACCGCGACCAGGAGGTCGTCGGCGTTGCCGAGGCGCAGCCGCTCGGCCGCCGCATCCAGCCAGCCCTCCCGCTCGGCGGTCGCCAGCGAGGCGCCCTGCTTGCGCAGCTCGCGGCCCAGCAGATCGCGCCCGAGCTGCCGGCTCCGCTCGCGCTGCTCCATCCGGATGAAGTGCCGGATCTTGGTGCGCGCGCGGCTCGTCACCACGAACTTCAGCCAGTCCTTGGACGGTTTCTGGCTGGTCGAGGTCAGGATCTCGACGGTGTCGCCGTTGCGAAGCGCGTAGCGCAGCGGAACGATCAGGCCGTTGACGCGCGCGCCGGAGCAGTGCTCGCCGACCGCGGAGTGAATCGTGTACGCGAGGTCGATCGGCGTCGCGCCCTTGGGCAGCGCCTTGACGTCGCCCTTGGGCGTGAAGACGAAGACCTCGTCCTGGAACAGGTCGATCTTGACGGTCTCGATGAACTCCGTCGGATCCTTGAGATCGCGCTGCCACTCCATCAGCTGCCGCAGCCAGGCGAACGCCTTGCCGTCCGCCGCGGAGCGGCTCTTCTCGCCGCCCTCCTTGTACTGCCAGTGCGCCGCGATGCCCTGCTCGGCGATGCGGTGCATCTCCTGGGTGCGGATCTGGATCTCCATCCGCTCGGCGCGCGGGCCGATCACCGTCGTGTGCAGCGACTGGTAGAGGTTCGGCTTGGGCAGCGCGATGAAGTCCTTGAACCGGCCCGGGACCGGGGTCCAGTTCGAATGCACGACGCCCAGTACGCCGTAGCAGTCGCGCACCGATTCGGTGATCACGCGGAACGCGATGACGTCGTAGATCTGCTCGACGTCCCGCCCTGACCTCTTCATCTTCTGCTGGATCGACCAGAGGTGCTTGGCGCGGCCCGACACCTGCCCGGCGATCTCGGCCTCGGCCAGCGCGGCCTTCAGGCGGTCGACGACCTCGGCGATGTACGTCTCGCGCGAGCCGGCGGTCTCGGCCAGGCGCGCGATCAGCGCCGCGTACTCCTCGGGCTCGAGGTACTTGAACGCCAGGTCTTCGAGCTCGGCCTTCATCCACTGGATACCGAGTCGGTTGGCGAGCGGCGCGTAGATCTCGCGCGTCTCGCGCGCGATCCGCTCCTGCTTCTCGCGCGGCATGAACGCCAGCGTCCGCATGTTGTCGACGCGATCGGCGAGCTTGATCAGGATGACGCGGATGTCGCGCGCCATCGCCAGCAGCATCTTGCGGAAGTTCTCGGCCTGGCGTTCCTCGCGCGTGGTCCACGGGATCTGGCCGAGCTTGGTGACGCCCTCGACCAGGAACTGGATCTCGGTTCCGAACAGGCGGCCGATGTCCTCGGCGGTGGCGCTGGTGTCCTCGACGCAGTCGTGCAGCAGGCCGGCGCACACGGACGGCACGTCCAGGCGCAGCTCGGAGATGATGCGCGCGACGCCGACCGGGTGGACGACGTAGGGATCGCCCGAGCGCCGCCGCTGTCCGGCGTGCCGCTCGGCGGCGAACGCGAAGCTCCGCTCGATGAGGCCGGTGTCGGCGCCGGCGTCGTAGCCGCGCATCTGCGCGCAGATCTCTTGCACCTCGGTCATTGCGATTTCGCGCGCGTGCGGGCCTCCTCCAGCAGCGCTGACCCGTAGTGCCCCCGTCGGCCGCGGGCGCAACGGGCAGCGATGTATATGGATGA
>DATFXS010000321.1:0-7018 GCA_035315605.1 Polyangia bacterium | reverse complement strand
GATACAGCTCGGACACGCCTTGCATTTTCGAGCTGGGCGGCAGTACCGACGTGTCGTCCACCAGCCTGATCGCGCACGGAAACTACGACACGGTGACGGCGGGCGTGATGTGGAGCCCCTCGATCGTGACGCACACGCTGCCAGCGTCGCTGTTCCTGACGGCGAAGCCGGCGTGGTGGCCGTCGGCCAGCCCCTGGCCCTGGGCCGGTTCCGATCTGTCACCGATGGTCGGAACCTTGCCCGCCAAGGCGCGTTCGGATTCGCTCGGACCGTAGCCTCGACCATTCGCGGGGGGGCTGTGCGGCGCGCCGCTTGTGGGCGATAATCAACCTCGGCGGTAGGGCGCCAGCTTGCTCGGAACCACGATCGGTAATTACAAGATTACGGCGGAGATCGGCCACGGGGGGATGGGTGTCGTCTACCTCGCCGAGCACCCGTCGCTCGGCCGCAAGGCGGCGGTCAAGGTGCTGCACGCGCGCCTGGCCGCCGAGCCGAGCGTGGTCAGCCGATTTTTCCACGAAGCGCGCGCTTCGAATGCGATCCGCCACCCCAACATCGTCGAGGCGTTCGACTACGGCACGCTCCCGGACGGCAACTCCTATATCGTCATGGAGTACCTCGAGGGCGAGAACCTGGCGTCGCGGCTCAGCCAGGTGGGGCGGCTGCCCGTGCGGCTGGCGCTCGACTTCGCGAACCAGGCGGCGGGGGCGCTGGCGGCCGCCCACGCCAAGGGGATCGTCCACCGCGATCTCAAACCCGACAACCTGTTCGTGACGCCCGATCCGCGCGCGCCGTCGAGCGAGCTGATCAAGATCCTCGACTTCGGCATCGCGAAGCTGGCGTCGTTTGCCGACGGCGCGATCTCGCACAAGACGCATACGGGGGCGATGCTCGGGACGCCGCTTTACATGTCGCCCGAGCAGTGCCTCGGCGTGAAAGAGGTCGACCGGCGCACCGACATTTACTCGCTCGGCTGTATCCTCTACGAGATGCTGTGCGGCGCGCCGCCGTTCGTGTCGGAGGGGTTCGGCGCGCTGGTCAACATGCACATCAACCAGCCGCCGGAGCCGCCGTCGAAGCACAGCCCGCAGATCTCGCCCGGCGTCGAGCGGCTGGTTCTCAAGATGCTCGCCAAGAATGCCGACGAGCGCTTCCAATCAATGGACGCGGTGCGGGAGGCGCTGGGTGTCGAGATCGCGCGTGCGCCGACCTACCGTCCGGGCGACACGGCGCCGCCGGAGGAGCGGCCCCGGCGGTACTCGAGCTCGGCAACGACCCTGTCCGAGGCCGCCGCCGTGGCAGCCGGAACCGTCCCGCCGCGCGGAGGTTCGCGCCGCGCGCTGGGCGTCGGCGCCATCGCGGTCGCGATCGTGGCGGTCGTCGCGGTCGCGGCGCTGCGCCGCGGGCCTTCCTCGACGTCCGCGCCGGCCGCTCCCCCGCCGCCGCCGCCGGTCTTGTCCGTGACGCCCGCTCCCGCGCCGGCTGCTCCCGCCGTGCCGGCTCCCGCGGCTGCCGCCGCGACCGCACCCGCCGCCGTCGAGGTCGTCCTGGACAGCAATCCCGAGGGCGCGCTGGTCAGCGCCGAGGGCGTGGCGATCGGGACGACGCCGATGAAGTGGCAGGTCGCGCCGACCGGCAATCCCCGGACGCTCACGTTCAAGCTCGCCGGCTACCGTACCGAGATCATGCAAGCCAACCCGGCCGCCGGTCTGCGGCTCCGGCCGACGCTCGAGCGCCAGGCGGCGCACCGCTCGCACAGCAAACCGTCTCTCTCCCCGCGACCGGGCTCGCCGGTCGATGATATCAAATCCGAACGATGACCTTTCGCCGCGTGGCGCCAGCTGTGGTTGCCCTCGGTGTTTTGCTCTGCGCCGTGCCTGCCGCGGGCGAGGACGTCGCCGACGAGGCGCAGTTCCACTTCGCGCGCGGCAATCAGCTGTACCGGCAAGGACGATTCGACGACGCGCTGTCGGAGTTCTACGCGTCGAACCGGCTGGTGCCGAACCGCAACGTGCAGTTCAACATCGCCCGCTGCCTCGAGCAGCTCAAGCTCTACGACGAGGCGTTCCGCGCCTGGTCGGAGATCGGGCGCAAGGAGGCCCCGCCGGCCGAGCGCAGCGCCATCGTCGCAGCGATCGAAAAGCTGCGGCCGCATCTGGCGCTGCTCAACGTCACCTCCGATCCGCCCGGCGCCGAGATCTTCGCCAACCGGCGCGATCTCGGCTCGCTCGGGACGACGCCGCGGCTGCTGGCGCTGGCCCCGGGCAAGATGACGATCCTTCTCGATCGGCCCGGTTACCGATCGGCCGAGGTCGCGGTGGAGCTGGTGAAAGGCAAGGAGCTGGCCGTCGCGCAGACGCTGGAGCGGATCTACGGCGCGGTCGTCTTCCGCAGCCTGCCCCCAGGCGCGGCGATCCGCGACGGCGCCGCCGACGGCCCGCCCATTCAGACGGGGCCCGGGCCGGTGCGCATGATCCCCGGGCGACGCGTGCTGTTCGTGGCCGCGCCGGGTTTCCAGCCGGCGCGCATCGAGATCGACGTGCCGCCCGACGCGGTCGCGTCGATCGACGTGCCGCTCGCCGTGGCGACGGCCCCGACCGGGGCGGTCGTCGTGCGCGCGAACGTCGACGGCGCCCTGGTGCGCATCGACGGCCGCGAGATGGGCTTCACGCCGGCGGTCATCGAAGGGGTGCAGGTCGGCGAGCGCGCGATCGAGGTGGTCCAGGAGGGCCGCGAGCCGCTTCACACCACCGTCACGGTCGAGAAGGGGCGGCGCAGCTTCCTCGACGTCCACCTGAAGCGCCAGCAGCCGAAGATCGAGGCCGCGACGAAGAGCCTCACCCGCGCCGAGGATGCGCCCGCCTCGATCACCGTGATCACCGCCGAGCAGATCCGCGCGCTCGGCTATCAGACGCTGTCGGAGGCGCTGCGCGCCGTGCGCGGCGCGGTCAGCTCGAACGATCGCGTGTACGAATCGGTTGGCTTCCGGGGGCTGTCGCCGCCCGGCGACTACACGCGGCGCGTGCTGGTGCTGCTCGACGGGCATCCGTACAACGACATCGTCACCGGGCAGGGCTACGTCGGGCGCGATCTGGACGTCGACCTCGACACGGTGGAGCGGATCGAGGTGGTGCGCGGGCCGGGTTCGGTCCTCTACGGTACGGGCGCGCTGTTCGGCGTCATCAACGTCGTCACCCGCCGCCCCGCGCCCGGCGCCCACGCCGAGGCTGGCGGCGGCCTCGGCACGCTGGACACGACCACCGGGCGCGTCTCGGCCGGCATGCGCAACGAGACCGGCGAGCTCTGGGTCAGCGGCGCCGGCTACCACAGCGCGGGCGAGCCGATCTTCCCCTGGAGCAACGGGATGGTCGCGACCGACGCGGACGGCGAGACCGCCAAGCACGGCGATCTGCTCGGGCGGTACGGTCCGTTCACGTTGCGCGCCGCCATCAACGACCGCATCAAGACGGTGCCGACTGGTGTTTACGGGACAAGTCCCGCCGCCGGCACGACCTACCGCGACGAGCGGGCCTTCGCGGAGCTTCGTTTCGATCAACCGTGGAAATACGCGTCCCTCTCCGCCCGCCTGTCCTACGACTACGGACTGTTCGAGGGGCACTACCTGCAGGCCGTGCCGCCCGACCTGCGCGACGATTTCCGCTCGCACTGGCTGACCGGCGAGCTGCGTCTGGAGGTCCCTCTCGGCAGCCACCACCTGACGGTCGGCGGGCAGGTGCAGGACCTGCTCGAGGTCAAGCAGCGTTCGTTCGAGGACACCGCCGGGGGCGCCACCTACTTCAGCAACGACACCAAGGAGTTCATCACGTCGGCCTACGTCGTCGACGACTGGGTGCCGTCGCCGCGCTTCCGGGTGAACCTCGGCGTGCGCGCCGACGACTACGGGAAGAGCTTCGGGTTGACTGTGAACCCGCGCCTGGCGGTCATCGCCAAGCCCTACGCGGGCGGCAACACCAAGCTCTTGCTCGGGCGGGCGTTCCGCGCGCCGACCGTGTACGAACGCTTCTATAACGACGGCGGCGCCACCCAGATCGCGGCTGGCACGCTCTCGCCCGAGATCCTGATCAGCGGCGAGATCGAGCACACCCACGCCGTCAGCGACGAGGTGCAGATTGTCGGCGCGGCGTACGCGGAGCAGCTCGACAACATGGTGATTCTCCAGGAGACGGTGCCAATGTCCGGGGTCTTCGTCTACAGCAACCAGACCGATCCGGTGCGCGGCTACGGGGCCGACGGCGAGGTGCACTGGGAGCCGGGCGGCGACGCCTTCTTCGCGCTCGCGTTCTCGTGGAACCACACCCGCGTCTACCCGGCCGGCGGCGGCGCGCAGCCGCTGCCCAACACGCCCACGCAGGTCGCCTCACTGCGGTTCACATATCCGCTCGCTGGCCCGGCCATGCGCATCGGTACCGAGATGGTCGTCGATGTCGGCCGGCCGACCGATGTGAACGGCACCGCCATGGGCCGAGCCGCCGGCGATGCCTTCACCTGGAACGTGATCCTGTCGGGTGCCGCCCACATGGGATCGCGCCTGCGGCTGCGCTACTACGCAGGCGTCTTCAACCTGCTCGACGACCGCACCGGCTACCCGGTCGGCGCCGAGGTCCCGGCCGGCCCGACGGTCGCGCGCCTCCCGCGCACCGCGCGCCTCGGGTTGACCGGCAGCTTCTAGATTTACGCCCCGAGGCGGCGCCCGCCGGGCAGGGGTTGTAAGATGTCCGTGCGATGGACCTGAACGGCAAGCTCGGCGATCCGGCGCGCGTGGACGCGTCGCTGGGCGATCTCGCGCGCGGCGTGATCGGCTCCGAGATCCTGCGAATCGCCGCCGAGATTCGCGCGATGAAGGCGAAGGGCGCCGAGATCTGCAACCTGACCGTCGGCGACTTCGACCCGACCCAGTTTCCCGCGCCGGCCGCGCTGCTCGACGGCATGCGCGCCGCGCTGGCCGCCGGCCAGACCAACTATCCGCCCTCCGACGGTGTCATCGGTCTGCGCGAGGCGGTGGCGCGGTTCTACGCCAAGCACCTCGGCCTCTCCTATCCGGTCGAATCGGTGCTGATCACGGGCGGCGCCCGGCCGCTGCTCTACGGGTCGTACCGCACGGTGCTGGATCCGGGCGACGCCGCCGTCTATCCCGTTCCGTCCTGGAACAACAACCACTACGCCTACCTGTGCGGCGCGCGCGCGGTCGAGATCCCGGTGCGCGCGGAGCACAACTTCTTCCCGACGCCCGACGATCTACGCCCGCACATCGCGGTCGCGCGACTGGTGCTGATCAACTCGCCGCTCAACCCGACGGGGACGGTCATCGATCCCGACGTGCTGCGGAAGATCTGCGAGATGATCGTCGAGGAGAACCGCCGCCGCGAACGGGCGGGCGGCAAGGCGGCCTGGCTCTGCTACGACCAGGTCTACTGGCAGCTTTTATACTCGGGACCCTCAAAGGGTCCCGAACCCCCCGCGACGGGCTCGGACAAGCAAAGCTCGTCCTCGCCCACACGATCGGGTCCGGGCGTTCGCCACGCGACGCCGCCCGAAGTCTGCCCGGAGATCGCGCCTTACACGATCATCCTCGACGCGGCCTCGAAGAGCTTCGCGGCGACCGGGCTGCGGGTCGGCTGGGCGGTCATGCCGCCCGCCGCGCGCCAGCGCATGGCGGACATCCTCGGCCACGTCGGCGCATGGGCGCCGCGCCCCGAGCAGGTCGCGATGGCGGCGCTGCTGGACGACGAGGCCGCCGTGACGGCGTACCTCACCGAGATGCGCGCCCGCGTGCAGCAGCGCCTCGACCGGCTGGCGGCGGGGTTCGCGGCGATGCGCGCCGACGGCTATCCGGTCGAGGCGATCGCGCCCCAGGGAGCGATCTACCTGTCGGTGCGCGTCGCGATCCCGAACCAGACCAACGAGGCGACCCGCCAGCTCTTGCTGTCGCGCGCCGGGCTGGCCCTGGTTCCGTTCCAGGCGTTCGGGCTGCGGGAGGACAGTGGTTGGTTCCGGATCTCCGTCGGCGCCGTGTCGCTGGCCGAGATCGACGCCGCCTTTCCGCGCCTGCGGGCGGCGCTGCCGCGGCGCTGACGCGGATGTCACGCAACGCCGCCGTCGCCATCGGGCTGGCGATCGTCCTGCGGGTCGCGCTGTTCCCGTTCGCCGAGAACAAGCACAGCGACGCGCCGATGCGCGCGCTGATCGCCGAACGGATGGTGCTGGAGCCGGCCAGCGCCGCCGTGCCGCGCACCTACTGCCAGTTCGGTCCGCTGCACATGACGCTGATGCGGCCGTTCATCGCGCTGGACCCGCTGGCGCCGCGGTCGTCACGTTATCTGTCGCTGCTGGCGGGGATCGCCGTGCTGTTTCCGTTCCTGGCGTTCGCGCGTCGCCTGGTCGGGCCGCCGGCCGCCGAGCTCGCCACCTTCGCGCTGGCGGTCTCGCCCCTGCACCTCCAGGCGTCGACGACGGCGGCCAGCGAGGCGCTGTACTTGCTGCTCTGGGTCGCCGCCATCGAGCGGCTGCTGGCCGCGCTGGAGACGCGCCGGCCCGGCACCTTCGCGCTCGCGGGCGGGCTGGCGTCGCTGGCGGCGCTGACCCGCTACGACGCCTGGCTGGCCCTGCCGATCATGGTGCTCGTCGCCTGGATCTTCGCGCGCCGGAAGGACGACGGCCGTCCGCTCGTTCCGGGCCTGGCGCTGTTTTCGGTCTGCGCGGCGGCGCTGCCGGCGGCCTGGCTGATCTTCGGAGCGCGCGCCGGGGGCGATCCGTTCTACTTCGCGCACTACATCAGCAGCGATCACGCGGGGCTGGCCGCGGGCGTGGCCGGGCGCTTCGGCCCGATCGGCGGGCGCGTCCGCCAGCTCGGCATCTGGGCACTGGCGTTCGTCGCGGCGATGACGCTGCCCGCGGCGGTGGCGGCGGCGTTGGCGCTGGCGCGCGGCCGGCGCTCCGATGCCCTTCGCGCGCCGGCGATGCGCATCGTCGTCGCGGCGGCCCTCGGCCCGCCCGCGTT
>DATFXS010000320.1:0-6714 GCA_035315605.1 Polyangia bacterium | reverse complement strand
GTAGATGCGGTCGACGCCGGCGGCGCGCGCCGCGGCGCTGACGCGGTTCTCGTGCTGGCGCAGGAGCTCCTCCAGATAGCGGCGCTCGAACGTCGTCACCCACGCCTCGCGCGCCTCGCGCAGCGGCTGGCCGATCGCGACCGCGTTCTCGGGGCTGGGCGAGCTGGCCTCGACCACGTGCGGCGGGGTGAAGTCACGCAGCGCAACGCAGCGCTCCAGGTAGTTGCGCAGCTCGCGGATGTTGCCCGGCCAGTTGTGCTCGGCCAGCGCGCCCAGGAAGGCCGGCGATCGCACCGTCGCCAGCGCATCGTCGTCGACGGTGCCGAGGTTACGCACGATGTGATCGACCAGCGCCGGCAGATCGGGCAGGCGCTCGCGCAGCGGCGGCAGCTTCACCTCGACGACCGCCAGCCGGTAGTAGAGGTCCGAACGGAACTTGTGCGCCCCGACCTGTTCGCGCAGGCTGCGGTTGGTGGCGGCGATCAGCCGCACGTTCACCGGGACGTGGTTGTTGGTGCCGACCCGGCGGACCTCGCGCCGCTCGAGCACGCGCAGCAGCTTGGGCTGCAGGTCGATGCTCAGCTCGCCGATCTCGTCGAGAAAGACGGTGCCGCCGTTGGCCGCCTCGAACACGCCCTGACGCGACGAGACCGCGCCCGTGAACGCGCCGCGCTCGTGACCGAACAGCTCGCTCTCCAGCAGCTGCGGCGGCATCGCGCCGCAGTCGACGACCAGGAAGGGCTTGTCGCGGCGCGTGCTGCCGCGGTGGATCGCCTCCGCCGAGACCTCCTTGCCGGTGCCGGTCTCACCCTCGAGCAGGATGGTGGCGTCGCTGGTCGACGCCTTGTTCAGGACGTCGAACACCGTCTGCATCGCGGGCGACTTACCGACCATCCGGCCGAAGCGGTCGTCGTTGGTCCGCGTGCGGACGGTGTCAGCCGTGTCGATGCGTACAGGTATACTGCCGGTCAGCGCGGCTCGCGCACCGTGAGGACCCGACGCCATCGTTCGGGACATCGACCGGTCCCGGCCGCCCCTTGACCGGATTTGCCTCGTAACCGTCGGAAATCGCACGCCGCGGCGCGTTCTGGCCCGCGATGTGGGGCCGGTCCTGTAGGCGGCCGCGCGTCCGCTACCCAGGCCCTGCGGCGATTGTCGCGGCGCCCAGCAGGCCCGGCTGCGGGTGCGTGACGACGTAGGCCGGAAGGCGCTCGACCAGCGTGTGCAGCCGGCCCTTGCGATCGAAGGCCTCGCGAAAACCGCCGCGCCTGAGGAAGGGGATGATCCGCGGCGCGATGCCGCCCGCCACGAACACGCCGCCCGTCGCCAGCACCATGAGGCCCAGGTTGCCGGCCGTCGCGCCCAGAACCGAGCAGAACATCGACAGCGCCATCTCGCACACCGGATCGGAGCCCGCCAGCGCGTGCTGGGAGATCGTCGCGGCGCGATCCTGTCCGGGGTCGGCCAGCGCCGCCGCCGTCTCCGGCTTGATCAATCCGTGGCAGGCCGGCTCCTCCGACAGGAACGTGAACACGTCGACCAGGCCGCGCCCCGACAGCACCCGCTCGCACGACACGCGGCCGTACTTGCCGGTCAGGAAGTAGACCAGGCCGTGCTCCAGCGGTGTGCGCGCCGCCAGGTCGACGTGGCCGCCTTCGGACGACACGACCCGGTAGCGGTTCTCGGTCGGTGACCAGAGCAGGAACGCCTGTCCCAGCCCGGTGCCGGCGCCCAGCACCGCCATCGGGCCGTGCGCGACCGGCGGATCGCCGCCCAGCGCCACCAGCTGCTCGGGGCCGACGGCTGTGACGCCCAGCGCGGCCGCCTGGAAGTCGTTGACCAGCACGACGCGCGCGATGCCGAGGCGCAGCGACAGCTCGTTACCGTCGACGACCCAGGGGATGTTGGTGGCGCGGCAGATGTTGTGCTCGATCGGGCCCGCGATCCCGAGACAGGCGCTGGGGATCTCGGGCCGGCCGCCCAGCGCGCGGGCGGCGTCGCCCAGGAACCTGTCGGCGATGACGTCCAGCGACGCGTGCGCGGCCGACGGGTAGGTCTGCTCGAACAGCGGCTGAAGCCCGCGCACGCCGGCGGCCGGGACGTCGTAGATCGCGAGCCGGGTGTTCGTGCCGCCGATGTCGCCTGCCAGGACCTTCATGGGGGGTGATCTATACCCTGAGCCGCTTCCGCATCGCAGAAGATGCGCACCCCCGTCGGGCGATGGATGATGCGCGCCGCGGGGAGGGTGCTGCCGGGACGAAGCGCGCCGCCGAGCGCGGCCTGCTTCTCGCGACCGGCCACCAGGAAGATGATGTGTGTCGTGGCGAGCAGGGCGGGGTAGGTGAGGGTCAGGCGCCGCGTCGCCAGCGCCGGGACGTCGACGGCGACCGCCAGCCGGTCCTCCACGGCGAGGGCGGTCGTCCCCGGGAACAGCGACGCCGTGTGGCCGTCGGGACCGAGGCCGAGCAGCGCGAGATCGAGCCAGGGCGGCCCGCCGCGCGCGCGCAACGCCCGTTCGTAATCGCGGGCGGCGGCGTCGAGATCGGCGGACTCGGCGCGCCAGCGGAAGACGTTCGCCGCCGGCACGCCGGCGGGCTCGAGCAGCGTCTCGCGCGCCATCCGATAGTTCGACTGCGGATCGTCGGGCGGGACGGCACGCTCGTCGCCGAAAAAGACGTCCGTGCGCGTCCAGTCGACCCCCGTCACCAGGTGCGGATAGAGGGCGCGCGGCGTCGAGCCGCCGGCGAGCGCGACGCGAAAACGCCCCCGCTGCGCGAGGGCCGCGGCGGCGAGGGCGCGCACCGTCTCCGCGGCGGTCGAGCCCAGCCGGGCGGCGTCGGGGACCACGACGATCGAGGGACTGCCGTCCGGCGGTGGGGCCACGCCACCATTCTAATGCCGCGGCTTGTGCCCTTCGCGTGCGGATGTTAGGGGAAAGACCCGACCATGGGCGCGTTCGAAGAGCTTTCCTGGCGTGGCTTCGTCCAGCAGACGACCGCCGAGAACATGGGCGAGGTGCTGGCGTCGCCGCTGACCGTCTACAGCGGCTTCGATCCGTCGGCGCCCAGCCTGCACGCGGGCAACCTGGTGCCGCTCATGATGCTGACGCACATGCGGCGCGCCGGGCACAAGGTGCTGCCGCTGGTGGGCGGCGCGACCGGGATGATCGGCGATCCGTCGGGCAAGTCGTCAGAGCGCCAGCTGCTGGACGCCGAGCGGCTGGCCGACAACACCGGCCGCATTCGTGGCCAGATCGAACGGTTCTTCGCCAACGACGAGGGGCCGCCCGCCCAGATCGTCGACAACCTGGACTGGCTGGGGAACGTTCGGCTGCTCGAGTTCCTGCGCGACGTCGGCAAGCACTTCGCGGTCAACCAGATGATCCAGCGCGATTCGGTCAAGCAGCGCTTCGAGTCGCGCGAAGCCGGCATCTCGTACACCGAGTTCTCGTACATGCTGCTGCAGGCGTACGACTTCTACGAGCTGCATCGCCGGCACGGCTGCCGGATGCAGCTCGGGGCGTCCGATCAGTGGGGCAACATCGTGTCGGGCGTCGATCTGGTGCGGCGCCTCGCGGGCGCCACCGTCTACGGTCTGACGTCGCCGCTCTTGACCGACAGCACCGGAAAGAAATACGGCAAGAGCGAGAAGGGCGCGGTGTTCCTCGATCCGAAGCTGACCTCGCCGTTCGCCTTCTATCAGTTCTGGTTGAACAGCGCCGACGCCGACGTCGGGCGCTTCCTGCGCTGGCTGACCGTGCGCCCCGCCGAGGAGATCGCCGCCTTCGAGGCGTCGCTGGGCAGCGAACGGACGGCCCAGAAGGCGCTCGCCGAGGATCTCACGCGCCGCGTGCACGGGGACGCCGAGCTCGCGCGCGTGCTGCGCGCGACGGAGGCGCTGTTCGGGGGCGGCGACCTGCGCGGCATCGGCGGCGACATCCTGGACGAGGCCCTGGCCGCCGCGCCGTCGATCACGGTGCCGCGCAGCCGCTTCGACGGCGAGGGGGCGCTGGTCGTCGATCTACTGGCCGAGGTCGGCGCCTGCCCGTCGAAGTCCGACGCGCGCCGCCAGCTGGGCGCGGGCGGAGTCGCGGTCAACGGCGTGCCGCTCGGGACGGCGTCCGTCGACACGCGCGTGACGGCCAAAGATCTGATCGATGGCCGGCTGCTCGTGCTGCGCCGGGGCAAGCGCAACAACTACGTCATCCGCGCGGCGTAGTCGGCGTATCCTTGATCGGGTGAGGCCGGCAGGCGAAATCCGACAGGCTGGAATCGTCTTTGCCGTGGCGGCTGGCCTTGCCCTTCTGAGCTGCCGCACCAGCTTGGCGCCGAATCAGGCCGGTCATGGCGGCAGCGGGGTCGGCACGGGCGGATCGACCGCGGGCACCACGGGCGTCGCCGGCGCGGATGCCGCAGGCACCTCTGGTGGCGGCATGGGCGGCACATACGGCGGGGGCGGCTCGGGCTGGCCGTTCGGCGGCACCGTCGGAACCCTGGTCAGCTGCGACAGCTTCGGCGGCGCGGGCGGCGGCGTCGTCCTGGCGGGTCAGGGCGGCGCCGGCGGGCTCATGACGTCCTGTGATGGGAGGACCGGCGAGCTCTGTAACCCGTGCTCTTCGGCGCCCGGCGGAGACGGAGGCGGATCCGGCGCCGGCGGCAGGGGCGGCGCCGGCGGCGCGCCGACGCCTCTTGCCTGCGTCGGGATCTGTAAGTGGGATGGGATCCCGTACTGCGAGGCTTGCGGCAGGCCGGGATTCAGCTGCTGCCCGGGCAACGCGTGCGAAGGGAACGGTTGTTGCGTGAGCGGTACCTGCTATGCCGAGGGGGCCGGGTGCCCGTTCGCGAACAACGGCACCTGCTGCGGCGGTCGCTGCGTCGGCTGCGGAGCGGTTGGCGAGGCCTGCTGCCCCTACAACTACCCCATGCCGGGAAGCAACCCCTGTCAGGACGGCGCCGCTTGCGACGCCACGACCAATCGCTGCGGGACTTGCGGGGGATCGGGAGAGGTCTGCTGTCCCGGCAACAGCTGCCTCGACGGTGGGTGCTGCGTCTACCACGAATCCACCCAGTACTCGGCGGGACAGGGATACTGTGTCGCCAACGCCGATGCTTGCGGCGGATCGCTCGGGCAATGTCAGGCCGGTTCCTGCGGTTCCTGCGGCGGCCTGGGGCAACCGTGCTGCCAGAACACGCCGTCAGCCGGTAGCTGGTGCAGCGCCGGTTTGTGGGTCGACTGCATGTCCGGCAGCGACGACGCTGGCGCGGCCTGCGCCGCGTGCGGTGACGTCAATCAAGCCAGATGCGGCAGCGGGCCGTCCTGCCGGCCAGGTCTGGTCCCCACGACGGTCTACCCGCCTGTCTGCGTGCCTCCGCCGCAGATGTCGCTGTCCGACCGTTAGCCAGCGACTACGGCGGTTCGATGCCCCAGACCAGCGTGCCGTTCTGGTACAGCGTCACCTTGTTCCAGTCGGCGTAGGCGGTCTTGGTCGCGTCGAACGAGTAGTCGTTGGTCTGCGTGTAGAAGCTCCAGTCGTTCTTGTGGAACCAGATCTGGATCTCGCCCGTGTTGGAGTTTGCCGCCAGGTTGCCCGCGCCGGACGCAAAGGTGACCTGGAAGTAGTGGTCGGCGTTCGTGCGGGTGGGTGACATCGCGACGTTGGCGAGCGTGATGTTGTTGCAGCCGAGATTCGCGAAGTCGCACTGGGTGAGCTCCGTCGGGACGCCCGCATCCGCGGACGCGTCGATCGTGTACCAGTAGCGGATGGTCAGCGACGACAGCGCGACCGCGGTGCCGCCGGTGTTGACCACCTTGAAGTGGGGCTTGACGGCCTGCCCGGGGTTGGTGACGTCGAATGCCAGATACTGCACCTTCAGGTTGGGGTTCGGCGCGCAGGTCGAGCCGAGGCAGATGTTGGGCGACGCGCAGTCGGCGTCCGCCGCGCAGGTCGTCTTGCACGCGTTCGTGCCGCAGACGTACGGCGTGCACTGCGACGTCGACACGGTCTGACACGTGCCGGTGCCGTTGCAGGTGCGCGCCGGCGTGAACGTCGTGCCGGAGCAAGACGCCGCGACGCAGGTGGTGCCGGTGACGTACAGCCGGCAGGCGCCGGCGCCGTTGCAGGTGCCGTCGTTGCCGCAGGCGGCGGCGCCGCCGTCGGTGCACTGGTTCAGCGGATCCTGTCCCGCGGCGACGTTGGTGCAGGTCCCGAGCGTGCCGGCCAGCGCGCACGACTTGCAGGTCGCCGTGCAGGCGGTCGCGCAACAGATCCCTTGGGCGCAGATGTTGTTCGCGCAGTCGCTGTTCGCCGTGCAGGTGGCGCCGTTGGGCCGCTTCGTGCACACGCCGGTCGAGCAGATGTTCGGCGACACGCAGTCGGTGTCGGCGCCGCAGGTCGTCTTGCAGGCGCCCGTTCCGCACGTGTACGGATCGCACATCGAGGTCGTCGCGGTCTGGCAGGTGCCGGTGCCGTTGCAGGTGCGCGCCGACGTCAGCGTCGAGCCGGTGCAGGTCGCCGAGACGCAGGTGGTCCCGGCGGCGTACAGCCGGCAGGCGCCCATCCCGTCGCACGTGCCGTCGCGGGCGCACGTCCCGGACCCGTCGTCGGGGCACTGGGCCAGCGGATCCTGGCCGCTCGGCACGTTGGTGCATGTCCCGGGCGTCCCGGAGAGCGCGCATGACTGGCAGAGGCCGGTGCAGGTGGTCTGGCAGCAGACG
>DATFXS010000319.1:0-2918 GCA_035315605.1 Polyangia bacterium | reverse complement strand
TCATCCATCCGGACGTCGAGCTCGGCCGCGTCGTCGCCGTCGATCACGTGGGCGAGCCGCTGGGCGCGGTTCATCCGCCGCTGACGGGACGCAGCGCGCTGCGCTTCGAGAACGTTCCGCCCGAGGAGGCGGCCCGCGGCGCCGACGTCGCGCTGCTGGCTCTGCCGCACAAGGTGAGCGCGCACCACGCTCCCGCCATCCTCGCGGCTGGCGTGAAGGTGGTCGACATGTCGGGCGACTTCCGGCTCCGCGACGCGGCCGCCTACGAGCGCTATTACGGCGCGAAGCATCCGCACCCCGAGCTGCTGGGCAGCTTCGTCTACGGTCTGCCCGAGCTGAATCGCGACGCGATCCGGACGGCGCGCGCGGTGGCGTCGCCCGGTTGCTTCGCGACCACGATCGAGCTGGGCCTTTTGCCGCTGGCGCGCGCGGGCAAGCTGCCTCGTGCCGTGCAGGTCGTCGGCATGACCGGATCGTCGGGCAGCGGCATTGCGCCGACGGCCGGGACGCATCATCCCGTGCGCGCGGTCAACCTGAAGCCGTACAAGGTGCTCGACCACCAGCACACGCCCGAGATTCTCGAGACGCTGGCGGCCGCGGGCGCGCCGGGCATCGAGCTGGCATTCGTGCCCGTGTCGGCCCCGCTTTCGCGCGGCATCCTCGCCACCACCTTCGTCCAGTTGCCCGCCGACATGACCGCCGAATCGCTGACCGCCCTGTACGCCGACGCCTATGCGCACGAGCCGTTCGTGCGCTTCGTGCGTGACCGCGTGCCCGAGGTGGCGGCGGTCGCGGGCAGCAACTATGCCGAGGTCGGCTTCACTCTCGGCGCGCCCGCGGATGGAAAGCGGACGCTCGCGATCGTCAGCGCCACCGACAACCTGATCAAGGGCGGCGCCGGCCAGGCGATCCAGAACATGAACCTGATGCTCGGCCTGCCGGAGACGGCCTCGCTGGAGGATCCCGGTCCGTGGCCCTGAGCCCTCCGATGGCCCGCCCGATCGACGCGGTCATCAAGCTGGGAGGCGACGTGCTGGAAGGGGAGGCGCTGGCGGACGCCGCGGCGGAGATCGCGCGCGCGCGCGCCGGGCGCCGGCTGCTGGTCGTGCACGGCGGCGGGCCGCAGGTGACGGCGCTGGCCAAGCGGCTGGGCGTCGAGGCGAACATCGTCGGCGGCCGGCGGATCACCGACGATCCGATGCTGGCCATCGTCAAGCGGGTCATCTCCGGGCTCAACGTCGACCTCGTGGCGGCGTTGCGGGCGGACGGGGTGCCGGCGTTCGGCGTTTCGGGCGCCAGCGGCGTGATCCGGGCGCACCGCCGCCCGCCCCGCGTCGTGACCGGCGCGGGCGACGCGCCGATCGATTTCGGGCTGGTCGGCGACATCGACGGCTTCGATCTGGATCTGCTGGATGCGCTGGACGCGCGCGACGCGCTGCCGGTGATCGCCTGCCTGGGCGCTGACGCCAGCGGCGTCGTCCTCAACATCAACGCGGACGTCGTGGCGAGCCAGCTGGCGGGCGCGGCGCACGCCACCGCGCTGGTCGCGTGCACCGCCGTGGGCGGCGTTCGCCGCGACAAGGACGATCCGGCGACGCGGCTGGCGCGCCTGACCGTCGCGGAGGCGAAGGCCGCCATCGCCGACGGCACCGTGCAGGGGGGGATGATTCCGAAGCTGGAGGAAGCGTTCGCCCCGCTGGCGGCGGGCGTCGCCGCCGTGCACATCGTCGCACCGTCGGAGATCGCGACGTCGTTGCTGGAACCGGGCAGCGTCGGGACGTTACTGGTGCCGTGAGGGTCCCGGCGCCGCCGCGGGTTCGGGGCTAGAGCGCCCGCAGGCGGGCGTTGTGGTTCGACGAGATGCCGCCGGCCTTGAGGCCGGAGCGGACCTTGAGGGCGCGACCGCTGTGGTTCATCGAGAAGCCGCCGGCCTTGAGGCCGGAGCGGACCTTGAAGACGCGGCCGCTGTGGTTCATCGAGAAGCCGCCGGCCTTGACGCCGGAGCGGACCTTGAGGGCGCGGGCGTTGTGGTTCATGCCCAGCCCGCCGGCCCGCAGGCCCGAACGGACTTTGAGGGTGCCGCGGCTGTGATTCATGGAAAAGCCGCCGGCCTTGATGCTGCTCTTCACCTTGATGCCACTGGGGTTCGTCATGATGGCTGCTCCTGGTTCCGGTCTTTGCCGGGGAACCGTTCCCCGGCTCGCCGGGCTGATGCGCGCCAGGCGCAGCCATTCACATTTTTTTGGCGGCGCGCCCGAGGCGCGCCGGGGCGCGTCGGCTGACGCGGGGCGCGGTCAGCGGGAGCGCAGCAGCGCGGACAGGCTGAGATCGAGTCCGCTCGCCACCAGCCCCGCGAGCGACGCGATCTCGTCGGACGAAGACCCGAGCCGTTCGGTCAGCGTCGCCTTGATGTCCTGGAGCAGCGTCTCGCGCGCGGCGGCCAGCCAGCGTGAGGCGGTCGGTTGACTGACGCCGTACATCTTTCCGATCGCCTCGCCGGTCAGGCCGTTGACGAGGTGCAGGCGCAGCAGCACGCGCTCCCGCTCCGGGGCACGCTCCAGCGCTTGCTTCAGCGCTTGTTCGAAATCACCACGATAGCGTCCCTTGAGAAACGCCATCTCGGGATGTGTGTTTCCGCTGACGACGGGCTCCGCCGCCGCCGCGTCGCGCGCCCGCGTCTCCGCGCGATTCTCGCGCAGCCAGGTCAGCGCGGCGCGCTGCGCTGCCACACTGAGCCAGCGCTCGAGGGGCGCCCGCCCCGCATACGAGGCGAGCTTTGGCGGCGAGGTGATGGTGCCCACCAACACCTCGTCGAAGAAGCGCTGCTCGATCTCGGCGGCATCCGCGTTTCGCACGACGCGGGCGATCGCCGAACGCACCGTGTCGCCGTGGCGCGCGGTGAACACCGCCGCGGCCCC